>NZ_DOPT01000027.1:0-74653 GCF_003512625.1 Herpetosiphon sp.
GTTGTTCAATAATCA
This sequence comes from Herpetosiphon sp., assembly GCF_003512625.1. NCBI lineage: Bacteria > Bacillati > Chloroflexota > Chloroflexia > Herpetosiphonales > Herpetosiphonaceae > Herpetosiphon > Herpetosiphon sp. The sequence goes on from NZ_DOPT01000027.1 coordinate 16, forward strand.
ATATATTTGAATTAAAAACACTATTATCGTAGTAGTTGCATAATATATTTAACTATATTAAGCTATTGCCATGAAAGTCAAAAGCTACCTCCGTGTCCTTGTGGCACAAAAAGAAGTCAAAGAAAATCGCACGTTGGGGATACGAGTGATCACCGCAGAATCTGGTGCAAGTCGGAGCGCTGTTGAACGCCTCCTCAATAACACGATTAAGAATGTGCCGCTTGATGACTTGGGGCGAATTTGTGCATGGCTCCCATGTACCGTCGGAGCGTTATTAGTCCTCGAGGATGACTAGTATGCCCTCGCACCGTTGCTCCAGTCGAGGGTGCGGCTCCACCGAATGAGGAAGGTAGGGCGTTCGCAAGGATTACACCATCTCCCGTAATCGTCGAAATCGTATGCGCTTGTTAACTACTCTTCGTCAGAACTGGCACGCATGCATCCCGCGCGGGGAACCCACCACGTGGGTCTTGGGGCGGGGTGTTCTGCGGCGTTACTATAAAAGAGATAGAGTATCCACAAAATCAGCCCCGCCGATAAGAGATTTTGGGCTGGCTCAACCAAGATCGGCGATTTTAGCCCCATAAGCATGGTTAAAGCTGCGCTCGAAATTAGCAATTGCTTGGTCGGAAAGGCTTTGTGAACGGTTACTTGGGCGATTTTAACGAGGCTTACCCACATAAAGATCGCCTGATCAACTAACAAATAGGCTGCGTGTAGCTCAATTTGCTCAGCCCGTAAGGTTTTGAGATTGCCATGGGCAATTTGTTCAATGATTGTTGATATTCGACTTGTCATAATTCCTCTCACCTAATCCCAATGCGGAGTATAATAGAAACTTCAGAGTGTGTCATTTTAAGGAGCGCTGCGCGTGGATAGTACCACCCTCAAAGTGGGCGATCAAGCCCCCGATTGGACGTTAACTGGAACTGAAGGCGATGTACACTTGGCCAGCTTCCAGGGCCAAAAAAACGTTGTGCTGTTGTTTTATCCATTAGATTTCAGCCCTGTTTGTTCGCTGCAATTGCCCAGCTATCAAGCTCGCAAGCCTGAGTTTGATCAACGCGATACCGAGATTTTTGGCATTAGCACCGATAGCAAGTGGTCGCATAAAGCCTTTTCCGAGCAACTTGGGCTGGAATATCAGTTGCTGAGCGATTATCAGCGCCATGTTTCCGAGGCCTATGGCGTGTTGCGACCTGAAGGTTTTACCAATCGAGCGGTCTTTGTCATTGATAAAGCTGGCATCATTCGCCATGTTTCGGTGACTAACCCCGGCCAACAACCCGACCAAAATGAGGTCATTCGGGTTTTAGAAACGTTGTAACAATCATAAAGCTGGGGCTGCGGGAATTCGCCGTCAATTGACATGCCCTCACCCCCTAGCCCCCTCTCCCGCATGCGAGGCGAGGGGGAAGCAGCCTAGCATGACGAGTGGAATGCCCCTCTCCCGCCGCAGTGGGAGAGGGGTTGGGGTGAGGGAATGGAGATTTATCCTTAAAAATCTACCCTTAATTCTCCCTGCGTTTCCCTCCAGCGGCGGGACGGAAGGGTGGAGAATACATAGCATCTAACTAACGATTGATAGACTAATAATCAACAAGCCTTGTACTAAAGCCAAGCCTGCCAAGGTTTTAAAAGCATAATCTGGCAGCCAATCGGGCCAAAGCCCACCAGTTTGCTTGATTGGCTGGCGATCTTGGCGATAGCGCGGGTGATAGCGGGCGTGGATATAGCTGGCAACCATCAGCATCACGCCTGGCAAACTATCGATCAGCATCCGTAGGCCAGTGCGTAGTTCCATATTTTGCCAAAATGGGCTATCAAATAATGCTAGACTTGTGCCAAGCAACCCAATAAGCCCAAAAAGTGTTTGCTTCCAATATTTCATCGTTCTCTCCAAGCGCTGTGATTATTTTAGAGCAACCACTTAGTCAATAACCACAACACACCAAATCCAACCGAACTAGCCTGGAATATAATCAAAACTCGTTGCTGGCTGGGGTTGAGCCAAGCCTCAAATAGCGCAAGGGTTGGCCGTGGTTCAGTGGCTGTGGCTCTATATTGGCGCATAAAAAGCCAGTAGTAGCCGATATGGCTCGTAACCCATAAACTCCAACCAAGCATGGCAAACCCATATAAGGTTGTTTCAAGTGAGCTACTATTGAAAAGATTGATTGAGCGCTCGGTGATCATAACTACACCACCAAGTGCAACAGCTGCGTACAGCAATGTCTGGCTACGTTTCATCGTTCTCTCCCAAATAGTCGCAGCTTGTACGTTGGTTGGCTAGGTTTTGATGCAGCTCTAGTTTGTGCCGTTGGGCTGCAACATATAGCCAACACTAGGGATCGTAACTAAATATTGGGGTTCGGTGGGATTTGGCTCGATTTTTTGGCGTAAACGATGCACCAATTGTTTCAACAAGGTGCGATCGCCAATTCCATGATGGCCCCAAACGTGGATTGTGACTTGCTCATTGCTGACGACCCGCCCTGCATTGGCCAATAAATATTGCAGCAAACGAAATTCACGATTAGTCAAGGCGACAAAGCCCAAGCCTTCGCGACTAACACTTTGGCGATCGGTATCCAACACTAAATCGCCTTGTTGCAACGGTGTTGGTCGTTCGCCGCCGACACGTCGCAACAGCGCACGCACTCGCGCCGTCAGAGTGCGCGGGCTAAATGGCTTGTTGAGATAATCATCAGCGCCACCATCCAAGCCGCGAATCAGATCATCTTCGCTGTTGCGCACAGTCAGGAGCATGACCGGTACTATCGACTGAGCACGGATGCGCCGACAAACTTCAAATCCATCCAAACCAGGCATATTTACATCGAGAATCACCAATTCAGGTTGTTCAGCAGCGAATTGAGTTAATGCTTGCGTACCATCAGCTGCTTGCACTACCGCATAGCCTGCTTGGCTCAAGGCAAAACCAATTAATCCGCGCAATTCAGCATCATCATCAACGACTAAAATCTTCATCAGTTCCTCTGGGTAATTCAATCACAATCCGCGTGCCAAGGCTGCGGGCTGGCACATGAATTCGGCCATTGTGACGCTCAATAATTGATTGAACAATCCACAAGCCCAAGCCTGCGCCGCTTTGCTCTGGCTCGTTGCGCCCGCGCACAAACAAGCGAAACGGCGATTCGCTGGGCGATGGCGGCATGCCTGGCCCTTCATCCTCGACCCATACTAGCAGATGTTCGCTGGTTACTTCGCCGCCAATCGCAATTGTGGTATCTGGTGGCGAGAATTTACTGGCATTGGCTAGCAAATTAACAAAGACTTGGGTTAGGCGGGTGGCATCGCCAGCAACATTCGGCAGCGGATAAGGCAAATCGACCTCGACCTGCTGGCGGCGCTGTTCGATCAAGGGCAACATCAATTCGACGGCAGCCTCAACCACACCATCAAGCGCAATTTCGCTGCGTCGAATCGTCAATTGGCCTGCTTCAATCCGCGCACTTTCCAGTAAATTATCGATCAAATAGGTTAATCGCAAGGCTCCACGCTGTAATGATACGATTAATTGGCGAATCTGAGCAGTCGAAAGTTGCGGTAATTGATCAAGCAGCAATTCCAACGAGGCTAATTGGGCTGATAACGGGGTGCGAAATTCGTGCGAGATCGTGGCGAGAATCGTATCACGCAAGCGCCGTGAGGTTTCAATATCAGTTTCATCGCGCATTACTTGCACATGGTTTTGCTCAACATCGCCAGCGCTGGTAATAATCACTGTGCGGCGGCGGCCATCAAGCAATTGCAAATGTTCGGTTGCTTGAGCTTGGCCGCGAAATCGTGCATGAATAATTGGACAAGCCTGCTCACAGGGACGCACGCCATCGACCAATTGCGGTTGTAATACATCGCCACAAAAGCGGCCAATTGCCTGCTCTGGCGCGATACCAAGCATGCTGGCGGCTTGTTGATTCAAATAGCGAATCCGCCGATCACGATCAACGGTGAACACGCCTTCGACGATGCCAGCCAAAATCGCGTTGGCCTCGGCTTGCTGGCGTTGTAAATCGGCGGTCAGGCCACGCAAACGCTGGCGCATATCCTCCAATGTGCCCGCCAACATGCCCACTTCAACGCCTTTGGCTGGAGCAACTGGCGTGGTTAAGTCGCCCCGGCCAATTTGGGCGGCGGCCATGGTCAAACGCCGCAACGGCCAACCAACATAGCGCCCAACCAACAAATTTAAGCCAAACGCCAAAACTCCGCCAACTAAAGCAATGGTCAGCAGAACTTCGCTAAGCCGCTGCGCCGAATTACGAATTTGAGTATCAGGTAAGGTCACACTGACCACACCAATTGGCTGACCGGTGCTGGCCAATAATGGGGCGCTAGCGATATAGTGATGTTGATCGCGCAAGTAGCTATCGGTAATGGTGTTGGTCGTCAAGGCAGCGGCTTGGGTTTCAGTCAAGGGATCATTGGGGTTAGTCAGGCGTTGTTGGGGCACAATCGCTACGGGTAAACTCAAAATAGTCGATAATTCAGCCTGATACTGCTGATCAAGCTCAATCCAAACTGCAACGATCACACTGGGATCAGTGGCAAGTGGCACGCGGGCCGCTAAACCCAACAACGCTCCATCAAGCAATAATGCGCGATTATCGAGCGCAGGCATGGCTGGAATTTCAGTACCAACCGCAATCAATAATTGACCATCTTGATAAATTGCACAGCCAGCCAGTTCGCTGGTGGCCTGAAATTGGCCCAAAAAATCTTCAAGGGCAACCTGATCATTGGTTTGCAGCAAGCGAGCGAGGGTTGGGCGTTCGGCCAACAGTTGGGCGGTGGTTAATACCTCGTTGCCAGAGCGTTGCACATCGTTTTGGGCGATCGCTACCCCTTGGCGGACTCGCGCTAAGCCTTGATCATCGCCCAGTTCCAATAACAAACCAATCGCCACCGTAGCAATACCTACGATGGCAATGATTAAAACTGCCAAATTTACGCCGATTAGCAGCGTTGGTAAGCGAATTTTAGGTCGTAACTGCATCGAAGATTATCCACAAAGGCCGAAACCACGAAGATCGCGAAGTGATAGGCTATTGACCATTGGAATCGTTGCAATCCCACGCCATGTTCCGATAGCCCAAAGCCTTCAGCCAATAGCCTATCTTCGTAATCCAAACTGAGCCCTGACCCCTAGCCACTGAACCCTCGATTCTCAAAGGCATGGCTGGCACTAGCAAGGGCTAAACCCTCAACCCAGCGTTCACGAATTGGGTCGCAGCCAGCTAAGGCGGCCCCAACTACTTGTAGATTTTCGGCAATTGGCTGCTGTTGGGCATCAATTGGCTGAAGTTGTTGATTGACCGCAATCCCTGCTTTGAAGAGTTGATGTTGGGCATGCACATTGGCCTCGAACCATTGATCGCGCTCGGTTGGTTGCTGAACTGGCAAATTAAGCGCTGTTTCGCGTAAGCCATTGGGATAATCGGCACGTAATCCACCGCCGCCAATCCCGCCAGTTGCCAAAATAAAGTGCTCAGCAGTGTGGCGCTGTTCGCGAGCCGCCGCCGCACTGTACACCGCTACCAAGCGCCGATCGATAAATTCGCCGCGAATAACCTCGGCATTCAGTTGTATTCGCCCGTTCAATTGCTCTAATTCTGTCATCAACATGCGTTGTAAGCGTAAGCCAGCTACATTAGTCGGTAGGGTTGGCACTTCAGCTACCAAACATCCTAAGGCGGTTTGCAACTCATTGATGATGCTAGTAGTGTGGCTGATGCCAAGCATGGCGGGAAACAGTAGCAATTGGGCATCACCACGGATCTGATCGATCTGCTTGATTAGGGCTTGGCGAAAACTGGTTTGTTCGCATAAACGCGCCAAATTCACGCTATTGAAATCGCGGGAGCGCTGGCTTGTTGGCATGGTTAAGTAACTGCCACGGGCAGCAATGCCATGTTGTTGTAGGCGTGCAGCCAACAAGGGCGGAAAGAAATCGCGTAATTCGCGGAAGCCCAGCACCAACACCCGATAATTGCTGATGATCGAGCGCTCGGCGTTGAGCATGGTTAATGGTACGGCGTTGGTTGGCCGCCATGTACCAATTGCGGTTGGCAGCCAATAATGCTGCTTTAAATTGGCAACAAAGCGATAATCCTGTGCTTGAGTGAATTTAAGCCAAGTTTGGGTAGTTGGTTCAAGCACGGTTTGGAGCGTGAAGTAGGGATGTTCTCGGTTGGTTGGTAGTTGGTGAGGCTGGAGATCAAGGCAACCACTGCTCCAAGGCAATGTGCCATGACCTTTGGCCAACAGGCTAACCTTGCGGCCTGCCTGCGCATGGATGATTGCGCTCCACAAGCCAGCGAGGCCTGCGCCAATGACCAACACATCAGCTTGCACCTTAGGCTCCTAGAATAATATCACGTCGTTCAAAGGCAAAAAAACCAAACGCACTGACCGCGATTAATAGTGCAGCCTGACCACCCAAAATTGCCAAAGCTTGATTCAAGTTGCTCTCATAGGCTTGGCGCGTCACCGCTAGCTCAAAGCCTGCAAACAATGGGGTTAGCGGAATGCCAACAATTGTGCGAATTGCTGCCAAAATTTTGCCCAAGCTGCCATTCGGATCAAAGGTATTGGTGAAAATATCGCTGGTGCTCAACGAAGCCAAGGCAATGACCGCCAAAATGCTCAAGCGCCAGCCTTGTGAAAGCACCAAACTTGAAAGGAGAAGCACCAAGGCCGTTACCAAAGCAATATCTAAAATCAGCGGCAAGGCTCCCGCGCCCCAAATCACTGCATCCCACAAGACTGGCTTGTTGATGATGGTGACGATGATAGTACAGAGGATTAAATTGACCAAGCTAATTAAAAAGGCGACTAAAAAGAGGCCAACTAAATAGCCTTTGCGGCCTAATGAGCGAGCCAAAACCACATAACCTTGCGGTCGATTACCAAGGCCTGCCATCATCGTGGTGGTAAAAATTGTTTGACAGAGCACAAAAATTGCGGTCATGCCAAAGAACTGGGTAGCAGTTAGATGAGCATCAACATTGGGTTTGCGCAGAAAGACATAGGCAAAAATGATTAATGCCCCTAGCTCAACTAAAAAACGCCCTGTTCGTTGGTATTCACTCCAAATGAAGCGTGTCCAAGCCCAAATTTGTCGAAGTTTTGCCATTATTGCTGCTCCTCGCCAGCTAACAAACTATCCAGAATGGCCAGCGGCGCTTGGGGCTGCATTTCAGCTGGTGGTTCTTTACCCGATACAACGTGCAAATAGAGATCGCGCAAATTGCCAAGGCTTGGTTGTAGCGAAGCCACGGTATAGCCTTCGTCAAGCAATAATTGTAATAAACGCCCTTGCAAACTTGGGCTGTTTTCGGGCACTGTGATAAAGCGATCATCCCGTACAATGCTTGGGTCGATTGAACGCAAGGCAAAATCGAGCGCATCGGTTGGGGTTTCTTTAAGCGTAATCACCACGCCATTTGTGCCAGTAAGTTGGGCTAAATCGGTTTCAGCGGCGATTGCGCCATGCACCAAAATGCCCACCCGATTACAAACCGCCTCAATCTCATCAAGCTGGTGTGAGCAGATCAAAATGGTATGGCCTTGGCTGCGTAAATCGAGCAAAAGATCGCGCATTTCAAGTTGGCCTTGGGGGTCGAGGCCTGATGATGGCTCGTCGATCAGCAATAGTTGCGGATCGCTAAGCAAGGCTTGGGCGATTCCGACGCGCTGAGTCATACCCTTGGAATAATTGCGCATGCGTTTATCGGCAGATTCAGTTAGGCCAACCAATTCGAGCAAATCGTTGATTCGGCTGGTCAGGCTGGCTCCGCGCATGCCAGCAAAATTGCCCATATAGGTCAGGTATTCGCGGGCGCTACAATGGGTGTGGTAGCGTAGGCGTTCGGGCAAATAGCCAATTTGACCATGCATAGCGCTAGGTGTTTTGCCAAAAACCTCAATTCGACCACTATCGGGGTATAAAAAACCCATAATTAAGTGAATTAAGGTTGATTTGCCCGCGCCATTGGCTCCCAGCAACCCATAAACCTGACCTTCTTGCACCAGCAAATTGAGTTGACGCAAAATGGTTGTTGTATCAAAACGTTTGACGATTTTCTCAAGCAATAAGGCAGTCATCGCTTCTCTCCTACAGCCAGCGCTGCATCGCAACCAAGACAATTCCGCTCAGCAAGGCTAAAGGCAAGGCGCGGGTGTAACACCAACGCAAACTCTCGTTCAAGGGTTGGCGCACCGTTGAACCATTAATATAACGGCCAACTCCCGCCAAAGCCAAGGTCGTAGCGATGGTCAAGGCTACATGCAGCGACCAATGCAAGCCTGCCGTGATTGGAAAACCCAAGAGTGGAATCAAGGTTAACAAGACAGTCGCTCGAATTGCGCGACCCCATTGGGCTAGCTCAGCACTAGCACGGTTAAGTTCGGCTTCGGGACCGCCTGGGGTGAGGCTCCAATCGTGGGCAAATGGCCCCCAACCAAGCGCCACCGGCAAAGCCATTGCTGCTGCGATTAATGCCAAAACCCGGGCTGGCACAATGTTCCACTGCCAATTATCGCCTGTCCAAAGGGCCACCCCCAGCGCTAACCACAACACAATTCGCCCTGCGCTGCTGAGTTGGGCCTCGCGCATGGCGGCTCGCACGCTCGAAGCGGCCAAACTTTGCAAGCCAGGCATGAGCGCTAGCATAAACGAGGTTTCAAGCAAGGCCCAAGCCAACCATAATTGGCCCAAGCGGGGTGTTGCCAGTGGCGAGCCAGCCCATGGCAAAAATGCTGGGGCAATCAGCGCCAAAAGTGCTGCTAGCGCTAGATTGAGCGAAGTTTTGCCCTGCAAGGCTGCTAAAAAACCACGGCTTAAGCCACCCCCAGGCGCATGCAACTTGGTAATGCCAATCACGGCGAGGGTTAACAACATTGTGGTGAGCATGCCCGGGTAGAGCAACGCAGCAATCAATTGTTGAAGCAATGTATTCATAAACGACCTTTAGTGTTTGGCGGTACGGGCATTGAGGGCTTGGACAATTCCGGCCTGAATTGCCGCAACCGTCGGTGGATCGCCATCGATTTTGGCGGCTACTTGGATTTCTGGTAGCTCGGCCAATCCACCGCGTCCAAACGGATGTCCATCGATGCTGGCACGGCCTAAGGCAATTAATGGCGCACGATCAGCAATAAAATCGCGCCAAACATTGCTCAACGCTGGGCGTAACAACAGCGGAATTGGCCCAGTCAGCACAAAAATATCAGCATGAGCCGGAGTTGCGGCCCATGTCAGGTTGCGGGCGCTACGAATAGCCTCAGCCAAAATCCGAACTTCGATGCCAGTTGAGCCAGCATTTAGGTGATAAACCGCAATCACGCTGACCTCCATTGCGTATGAAACCGCGTGCTAGTATACCAGAGTCTTGGCGGCTGTGGCATGAGGAGTACAACTCGGCATACAGCTGCTGCTCTATGCCGAATTATTGATTTAGCGACCTTCCTCGGTTTTGACGGCGTTAACAAAGCCTTGAATTTTTTCAAAGACTGGCCGTGGACTCCAATCGGGGTTGAGAATACCGAATGAGGCGGTTTGATCAAGCGGATCAGGCGAAGTTACCGCAAAATTGAGGTTCCACACAAACATGGTGGCAACCCATGGGTAATCGCGGCGGGTCATTTGCAGCGCATCGAGCACATATTGACCTTGTTGCTCGAAGCTAATTTCGTTGCCATACTCATAGCCTGGGCTGGTGTTTTGGGTCGCCCAGCCAAATTCAGTCACCCACACTTGATAATCTTGCATGCCATATTTATCCATCAAGATTTTGAGATTTTCGATATGGCGGAAGTAGTGGGTTGGGCTTTCGAGCCAACCTGGGCCTGGGCCGGGCTGGTCGGGCCATAAGGTTGCTGGCGGATTGTACGATGGCGAAGGATGGAAGCCCACACCATCGATGTGATCTTTGAAAATGCCATCTTTGTAGCTAAACATTTGCTCAAAGTAGGTCATATCATCGATCGCCGCTGGTGAATCGCCAGTTGAAGTCAATGCTCCTGAAATCACAAAGGCTTCAGGATCGATCGGTTTGATCCGATTGTAGGCTTCGACCAAGAGATCAACATATTTGGTAGCGTCGATCGAATCACGTGAGCCGCCATTTTCATGATCAAGATTTTGTTCGTTCCAAATTTCGTAGGCTTGGACTTTGCCTTTGTAGCGTACCACCAAGGCCTCAACAAAATCGCCAAAATCTTTGATGTTATCGGGCATGCCGTTGGTTCCATCGGCCCGTGCCCACGATGGTGAGCGTACAATGCTCAACAGCACTTTGATATTTTTGGCGTTGGCATCAGCAACAATTGCATCGAGTTCGCCCCAGCCAAAGTTACCTTTTGGGCCTTCAATATCTTTCCATTGAATCTGTTGGCGCACCCAATCGAACCCAGCGTTGTTCATCAAGGTCAAGGCGCGATTACGATCAGTATAGTACAGTTGCGCGGCTGCACCATATTGCAAATAGGGCAATTGCAACGGGTTGCCCGTCGTTACTGGTAGATTGCTATCAGTGGTTGGAGCAGCAGTTTCGGGCGTAGCCGTGGCTGCTTCAGGATTGGTTGGTTGGGTAGTGGGCGCACTATCGCCACCACAGGCCGCCAAAAGATTAACTGCTAGCAAGCAGACCATGGCGGCACTTAACCAGCGTGATTTAGGCATATTCAAACTCCTCGTCAGACAACAACACGAAGATCACAACACTGGCTTCAGAGCGTGATCTTCGTGTTGTTGCAACCGACCTCGGTTAATTATTTATGGGTTGCTGCAAACTGTTGCAAGCGGGTATAGGCTGGGCGTGGACTCCAATCAGGGTTCAATACCCCGAATGAAGCAGTTTCGTGCAGCGGATCGGGTGAGGTCACCGCGAAGTTTAAGTTCCACACGAACATTGCGCCAACCCATGGAGCGTAATCGTAGCGAGCCATATACATTGCTCGTTCGAGGTAAGCTCCTTGTTCTTCGATTGTATTCGAGTTGCCATATTCAAAGCCTGGGCTGGTGTTGGCGGTGGCCCAGCCAATTTCGGTTACCCAAATTTGGCGGTCGCCGTTGCCACTATTGACCAGCACTTGGCGCACATCTTCAATCCGTCGCCAGTAGAATTCGGAGTTGTCGCGCCAACCTGGGCCTGGGCCTGGGTTATCGGGCCACTTGGTATCTGGTGGATTGTAGGTGCCGCCGAAGTGCGCACCAATTACATCAACGTTATTCCAGAATTTAGGAATCGCAAACATTTGAGCAAAGTAAATCAACTCATCAACCGCGATATCGGTGCGATTGGTGGCAGTTGGGGTTGGTGAGCCAGAAACCACAATTGCTTCGGGGTCAGCAGCTTTCACGCCTTTGTAGGCATATTCCAGCATATCCACATAATAGGCTGCTGGAGCTACCACGCCACCGTTTTCAATCGCATAATTTTGCTCGTTCCAAATTTCGTAAGCTTGGACTTTGCCTTTGTAGCGTTGCGCCATGCGCTGCATAAAATCGCCAAATTTGGGGAAGTTGCGGCGTGATGGCAAGCCGTGCGTGCCATTTTCGCTGGCCCATTCTGGCGAACGAACCACACTTAACAAGACTTTAATGCCCTTGGCATGAGCGTCGTTGATAACTTTATCCAGCTCACCCCAGTAGATTGTACCGTCAGCAGCTTGGAGATCTTCCCAAGGTGCTTGTTGGCGAATCCAGCCAAAGGCGGCGTTGTTGACCAATTGGTATAAGCGATCACGTTCTTGGTAGAAGGCTTGAACATTGTAGCCATAGATGAAATCGACTGGGATGGCTTCGGCGCGGGTGTGATAGCGGAAGAACCATTCCTTGACGGCCAATTTTGGCTCAGTTTTGTGTTCGTTATAGTATTGTTTACCCAATAAACCAAGCAACACTTGGAATTCAGGTTTTTCTTCGGGATGATATTCGAAGCGATTGCGCTCGAAATATTGCACCCAATAGACTTTACCAGTATCGGGGTTCAGCTCTTGGAATGGCTCTGACAAAGGATAGCCAAACACCGAGAGGCCACCATAATTGCGCCAGAAGGTCAAAAATGGGCCAGGCGTGTTGGTCAGAGTATGTTGGGTTTCAGGGAACCAAACCGTACCATTGTTGGGGTTAGCCACTGGCTTGAAGGCTGGTTCATTTTCGCGACCCTTGGCCAATTCTTTGCCCAGCAACCGCCCAAGCACAAAGTATTTGTTGCCATTGGTTGGGTGATTGAAGTTTTCAGGGTGTTCTTCTAAGATGGCGCGTTCGAAATATTGCACCAAATAGAATTTACCAGGCTCGGTAAAGCTTTCTTGGACAAATGGCAAAGAAATGGGATAGCCTAACACGCGCATGGCATTCGGCGTATTCTTCCAAAATTGCCAGAAATAGTTGACCGCTGATTGCCCGGTTTCGGGGAAATACTGGGCTAAGGGCGGCGGCGGTGTAGCCTCGGCCTTGGTTCCAGGTAGCACTACGCCCATGGCAATAAGCATGAGCAGGCCAAGACGAACCCATCGTCGTCGCATGGCATTCTCCTTTTGTCGATGCACTAAATCGTTCGTAAGCAATTGCTCAGTACTGACTGCGTAATAGTAGCATGGCCAACCTGATAAATTGCTTATAACCTACTGATGAGCACGTTACGAATTGATTGCAATGTCCAAGCTGATGTCGAGCGCCGTCGCCGAGTGGGTAATCGCACCACAGGAGATCACATTGACTCCCGTTTCCGCGACCGCCCGAATTCGCTCAAGGGTGATGCCGCCCGAAGCCTCGACTAAGGCCCGTCCAGCGATTAACTGTACAGCCTCGTGCATGGCCTCAATTGACATATTATCGAGCATAATGATATCGGCTCCCGCCTCAAGTGCTGCTTGTACCCCCGCCAAATCTTCAACTTCAACCTCGATTTTGGTGGTATGCGGCGCAACAGCCCGTGCCCGCTGAATTGCGCCCACAATATCATGCCCACCAAGCGCCAGATGATTGTCTTTGATCAGCACGCCATCGCCCAAATTAAACCGATGATTTGCGCCACCCCCTGCCCGTACTGCGGCTTTTTCCAAAGCCCGCCAGCCTGGGGTGGTTTTGCGCGTATCAACCAATTTAGCTTGGGTATCGGCGATTTTGGCGACATAGAGCGCCGTTTTGCTGGCAATGCCCGAAAGCCGCTGTAAAAAGTTAAGTACGGTGCGTTCAGCCATCAGCACTGAGCGAGCTGGCCCGCTGAGGTAGGCCACAATCGTGCCATACTCCACAGCTGAACCATCGCCTAACACTGGTTGCCATTCTAAGGCCGGGTCAACCAAACGGCAAACCGCCGCTGCAACGTCCATGCCTGCGAGTACACCCTGATCTTTAACTAAAACATGGGCTTTGGCTGCTAAATCAGCCGGAATTGTGGCAAGTGATGTTAAGTCGCCACCATCGAGGTCTTCTGCTAACGCCAATTCGATGAGGCGTTGAGTTGCTTGAGGAAGGTACATTGCACAAACACCATTGTCCTTGTACATTGGGTTACGATTGTCAATCATAGCATAAAAATCCTTGTTGCGGTGATCAATTTGCCTCAACTGACCACGAATCCTGCAAGCAATCCATGGTTAATGGTGTCGCCTGCAGGATTCTCTGGCAGCATCGCTTGGGCTGATCGAATAATAAATTTATTAAAAATCTTTATAAATAAGCCTTAAATTTGCCAGTTGATTATTAACGTGGCCAATCTCAAGGCGTTTGATCGCGCTTAGCCCTTGCGCATCTCTTTAATCAGGTTCTGTTTCAATTCCCATAAGCGTTGGCTGAGCGAAACGTGGTAGATGTGGGGATTGACCAAGCGCAAAACCCCAGGATCAAGCCGCGCCAAATCGCGCACCCGCCGTTCGCGCAACTCGGCCAAATCGGGCACATCAACGACCCGTCGGCCAGAATCGAGCACCGTCGCATACAAGGCCTCAATGGTGTGGTCGGCAGGAGTCAGGGTGCGTTGTTTGCTCGAATCAGTTGGGTGATACAGGCTCAAGGCTTCGCTTTGCTGTGGATGTTCGTCATCCAAGGTCAAAACATCGGCGCTAGCTCGCCCACGGCTATCATAGACCCGCCATGCTGCTTTGCGCCCAGGAGTTGGAGTTTTCTGCGGGTTCTCTGAGAGCTTGATCGCTGGTTTCCATGTATCGCGATCAAACAATGAAACCAATTTATACACGCCGCCTAAGGCTGGTTCGCCCCACGATGTGACCAAATGCGTGCCGACCCCAAACACCAAGCGCTTGATTACGGCATCGGCTTCAAGGCCATAGCGCGGCGCTTCGGCGCGAATTTGGGTCAAAATTTGCCAAATCACTAATTCATCGAGATTGTTGGAAAGCACAATCGAAACATCGGGGAATCCGGCAGTATTGAGCATTTTGGCGGCCTGAATGCTCAAATAGGCCAAGTCGCCTGAATCGAGCCGAATGCCAACGGGTTTATGGCCTTGGCGACGCAACTTTTCAAATACCTTGATCGCATTGGGCACGCCGCTTTCCAAGGTGTTGATCGTATCGACCAGCAGCAGCGTGTCGTCGGGGTAGGCTTCAGCGTAGGCCTCGAATGCGCCTAATTCGCCCATGCCCAACGCCATGGCGGTTTGGACCAAACTATGGGCATGGGTGCCACTTGGCTGCACACCCATATCCAGCGCTGCGCCAACGTTCGATGAGCTATCAGCCCCGCCGATGAGGGCTGCCCGAGTGGCCAAATTGGCTCCCCAGCCTTGAGCGCGGCGCATGCCAAATTCCAAAAATAAGCCATCGCCAGCGCTCTCGCGCACCCGTGCCGCTTTGGTAGCGATAAGTGTGCTGAAGTTGAGCATATTCAACAAGGGCGTTTCGAGAATTTGCGCCAACACCAATGGGCCTTCGACAATCGTCATTGGCACGGTGTGATGCACCACACGCCCCTCGGGAATCGCCCGAATCGTAACATTGCGCAGATCGCCATATTTGCGCAGCCAGCCCAAAAAATCGCTGCTAAACAACGCTTGGCCAGTGCGGCCTTTCATCGCCGAGAGCGCAGCGATTTCGCCTTCGCCAAAGCGGGCGGTATCCATCCATTCGAGCAAGGGTTGCATGCCAGCGGCCACCGCATAGCCCGCCGCATGCGCTCCATAATTGGGATACGAACGGAAGTAGTGGTCGAACAAGGCTGGGCGTTCATGCAGCCCCAAGCGATAATACACCTGCGACATGGTTAATTGATATTGATCGGTGAAGAGAATGCCATGTTGAAAGCGGGTTGTCATATATTGCTATCCTTTGTAAATCGAAAAACTGACTTAGTGTCTATAATACACTAATTGTCAAGCACTAATGATCCACGAAGGACACGAAGGACACGAAGGATTGAAACCACGAAGGGCACGAAGCACGCGAAGGTTTTTAGCCACAGATTGGCACAGATTTTTTTGATTATCTTCCTTTACTCCCCACATTTCATCCTTCATCCCTCATCCTTTCGGTCGCTCTCCGTCTCTGCGTTAAAAACTGATCGCTGACCTCTGGCCCCTGGCTCCTGACCTCCATTTTGACTTTTGACTTCTGCCTTCTGATTTTCTTTGCTACAATGGAAGCATACCGCGTGAAGGTTGAGAATTTTCATAACCCAAGGGGGAAACGACGATGTTTAGTCCCGAGCAGTTAGCTCAGATGCGGGCGGCGCAGGAGCGCTGGAATGATGAAACGCTGGCTCCGACACTGCAGAAAACTCCCGAACGTCCGGCGTTATTTAGCACAATTTCCAGCGAGCCGATTCAGCGCTTGTATACCCCGCTCGACATTGCCGACACTGATTATCAGAAGGATATTAGCTTTCCTGGTGAGTTTCCCTATACCCGTGGGATTCACCCAACTGGCTATCGTGGCAAGCTCTGGACGATGCGCATGTTTGCGGGGTTTGGCACTGCCGAAGAAACCAATGCTCGGTTTAAATATCTGCTGAGCCAAGGCCAAACTGGGCTTTCGACGGCCTTCGATATGCCGACGCTCTATGGCCGTGACACCGATCATCCATTGGTCGAGGGTGAGTTTGGCAAATGTGGCGTGGCCGTCACTTCGTTGGCCGATATGGATATTTTGTTCGATGGCATTCCACTCGATCAAGTAACCACTTCGATGACGATTAACTCGCCAGCTGCAATTATTTGGGCGATGTATATTGCGGCGGCGGAAAAGCGCGGCATTTCACGCGCCAAGTTAGGTGGCACGCTCCAAAACGATATCCTTAAAGAATATGCCGCCCAGAACGAATATATCTTCCCGATTGCACCATCAATGCGCTTGGTGGTTGATACGATTGAATTTGCTGCCCAACATATGCCCAAGTGGAATCCAGTCTCGGTCAGTGGCTATCATATTCGCGAAGCTGGATCTACGGCAGCCCAAGAGCTGGCATTTACGCTCGGCGACGGCATAGCGTATGTCAAGGCTTGTCTCAAACGTGGCCTGAATATTGATGATTTTGCACCGCGCATTTCCTATTTCTTCAATGCTCACAACGATTTCTTTGAAGAAATTGCCAAGTATCGCGCGGCGCGTCGGGTTTGGGCACGCCAGATGCGTGATGTGTATGGAGCGAAAAATCCTCGTTCGTGGTGGATGCGATTTCACACCCAGACGGCGGGCGTTTCGCTGACTGCCCAACAACCTGAGAACAACATCGTGCGGGTGGCGATTCAAGCGTTGGCAGCGGTGATCGGCGGTACACAATCATTGCATACCGATGCGATGGATGAAGCCCTAGCCTTGCCATCGGAAAAAGCTGTGACCATTGCCTTGCGTACCCAACAAATTATTGCTGAAGAAAGCGGCGTGACCAACACGATTGATCCGTTGGCTGGCTCGTATTTTGTCGAGGCTTTGACCAACCGCATGGAAGCCGAGTGTCTCGATTACTTCCGCCGCATCGAGGAGCAAGGCGGCATGGAAGCGGCTTTGGAAAAAGGCTGGATTCAACAGCAAATCGCCGATTCATCCTATCGCTTCCAACAAGAAGTTGATAGCGGCCAGCGCGGCTTTGTGGGAGTTAACAAATACACCGTCGATGATCCAATTGAAATTCCAATTTTGCAAATGGACCCCGATGGTGAGAACAAACACATGGCTCGCCTCAACAAAGTGCGCAACGAACGCGATCAAGTTCGTTGGGCCGAAGCCATGGATAACCTACGCCAAGCAGCGCAAGGTGAGCACAATCTGATGGAGCCAATTCTGGCGGCGGTCAATGCCTATGCCACGTTGGGCGAAATGTGCGATGTATTGCGCGAGGTATTTGGGGTTTATCAAGAAGTGATGATCGTCTAATAAGAACAACGAGCATAGAGCAAAGAACATCGCGCTTTGGAACTTGCTAAGTTTCGAGTATCATAGACATATGATGAACCTATGCTTAATTATGTTCTATGCTCTTTGTTCTATGCTCTAATTTATGACACAACCTTACTTTTCAACCACACCCATCCACGATCCGCGCGACTTTGTTGGGCGTGAACGTGAGATTGTTCAAATTAACGAAGCGCTGGCGGCTGGTCGCTCGTGTGCAGTGATCGGCCCCCAAGGCAGTGGCAAAACTTCGTTGCTGCACCATATTGGCCAAGCTGTGGCCATGGTGCTCGACGAGCCGCCTCAAGTAGTTTTCCTGAGCCTTGCCCGAGTTAACGAAGCGCGTGATTTGTATTCGCCGATGTTGCGGGCGCTGCGAGCCAATGGCGACGATGAACTCAGCCTAACCCAAGCCTTTCACGAAGCGACAACCCCACCGATGTTGCTATTGCTCGACGATTTGGAGTCGGCGGGTATGGGTTGGATTGGGGTAGTTCGTAGTGCGCTGCGTGGCTGGGTTAACGAGGGCTTTTTGCAAATTGTTGCTGCTAGCAGCCAACCGCTTGATCAGATTGCTGCTGATTGGCAAAGCACGCTCAGCCAAATAACCCTAGCGCCCATGCCTGAACGCGAAGTCCGTAGTTTGATCACGACCCTGACCCAAAGTACCAACTTGAATCCCGATCCCACCACGATCAGCCAAGTGATTAAATTGGCGGGCGGGTATCCAGCAGCAATCAAATTAGCATTAGAGCTTTGGGCGCATTCGCAAGCCACCACCCAATTTGATTGGCAACAGATGTTTCGTGAGCAACAGCAAGCCGCCTATGCTGGCAGTTCGGCTGCTGGTTATAGCACCGCGATTGAAAGCGAAGCCTTGCCAACCAAGGTGAAACAACATCCAGTTCAGCCGAGCAAGCCCGCTGCTAAGCCCGCAGAACCCCAACGCCCGCGCAGCTACAAAGCCGACGATCCCAGCGAATTTTTGATTATGCTGATTTTATTGTCGTTGGCGGTGCTGATTGGCTATTTAGTTGGCTCATGGCTGGGCTGGTTTGTGGCTGGCTTGATTATGCTGATTTGGATTGGTTTGGCTCATGCGATGGTACGCTGGCGTGGCAACGGAGCACTCAGCCATATCTATGTACGAGCCACACGCTGGTTGCCCGTGGTGGGCCGCTTTGCCCCCAAATAATTCCCACGCATGCTGATTGGCACTAGGACTAAGAACCTACTACGTTCTGGTGAAAAACTATGGTATTATCAGCCGCAGTTAGGCGAACCAAAGGCTCACACGCTTAATTCAACATCCTAGAAATTGAACTGTGCTGGTTAGCAATCATCATTTGCTGCCGACTTTGCGAAATATGGTACAATCGCATTTTTAGAATACTCGTAAAGCTCGCAAGCGATGATATTGCACAACAAGGAGGTTGGCATGAAGCTGGAGCGTAATTTGGGGTTTGATCTCCAACGGGCAACCGAAGCGGCTGCGTTACGTTCAGCCCGCTGGATGGGTCGGGGCGATAAGAACGAAGCTGATGGTGCGGCGGTCGATGCGATGCGGTTTGCCCTCAATGCCACCGATATGGATGGAATTGTGGTGATCGGTGAAGGCGAAAAAGACGAAGCACCCATGCTCTACATTGGCGAGCAGATCGGCAACGGCAGCGAACCACGGGTTGATATTGCGGTTGATCCAGTTGAAGGCACGACCTTGCTAGCCCAGGGCATGCCGGGGGCAATTGCGGTCGTCGCAGCAGCCGAACGTGGCAGTCTATTCAACCCACCAGGGATCGTCTACATGGATAAAATTGCCGTTGGCGAATCAGCCAAGGGCAGTATCGATATCAACGCTTCGGTTGAAGACAACATCCGCAGCGTTGCCAAAGCACTTAAAAAACGGGTCGAAGATGTAACGGTCATTGTGCTTGATCGGCCTCGCCATCACGATGTTATTGCGCGGATTCGTGAAATGGGAGCGCGGATTAAACTGATTTTGCATGGTGACGTTGCAGCCAGCCTCATGCCGAGCATGCTTGAGGCTCCCGCAGATATTCTCATGGGCATTGGCGGAGCACCCGAGTCGGTGATTTCGGCCTGCGCCATGAAGTGTACTGGTGGCGAGATTCAGTGTAAGCTCTGGCCGCGTAATGACCGTGAGCGTGACCTAGCCCGTCAGAACGGCTTGAATCTCGACAAAGTGTACACGACCAACGATTTGGTACAAGGAGACAATATTTTTTGGGCGGCGACGGGAATTACGACCGGAGATTTTCTCAAGGGCGTACAATTTTTTGGGTGGGGTGCTACCACTCACTCGTTAGTCATGCGTTCGGCCTCTGGCACAGTACGCTACATCGAGTCTCGTCACCGTTGGGATAAATTGATGCGGATTTCAGATTTGCCGTTTGCCGAGCACTAAATATACCGTCACTGTTTGCGTTAGAAATTGCTTAAAATCGAGCAACGTCATGCTAAAAAATGGCGTTGCTTGCTTTTGTCAGTCGTGGTATACTGCGTGCGACGCATTTGGGAATCCCCTTCCAGCGTCACATTCACACATCTCCAAATAGCAGCCAACTTTTTAAAACGCAACTGATTAGTTACATCCCCTCACAAGATCGCTTCCCATTGTGGGCACGTCCGTGAACGCATGGTTGTGCGGCATATTGGCTGAACTATGCTATTAGTTCGCCACGCAACGCCATTGATTTTTTGAAGAGGTCGGATGATGCACGCCCGCTGTAAGAATTCATCGTAGGAGGATAGCACGGTGGTCAACCTTGCTGATTTAGAAAACAAAACGTTGAGCGACCTCCAAGAAATGGCTCGGGAACTCGATATCTCTGGCTATAGTCGCCTCAAGAAACAAGACCTCATTTACAAATTAATTCAGGCTCAAACTGAACAAGCAGGCAATATTTTCAATACGGGGATTCTCGATATCGTTTCTGACGGTTTCGGGTTTCTGCGCAGCGACCGTATGTTGCCTGGCCCCGATGATGTGTATGTCTCGCAAACTCAAATTCGCCGCTTTGGCCTCCGTACTGGCGACCGCATCTCCGGCCAGATTCGTCCTCCCAAAGAAAGTGAACGCTATTATAGTTTGCTGCGGGTTGAATTAGTGAATGGTATGGACCCTGAGCAAGCTCGTAAGCGCCCCCATTTTGAAAAATTGACCCCGATTTTTCCCAATGAACGCTTTATTTTGGAGACTGAGCCGCAAATTCTTTCAACTCGTTTGGTTGATTTGATTGCGCCAATCGGTCGCGGTCAGCGTGGGCTGCTGGTTTCGCCCCCCAAAGCTGGTAAAACGATGCTGATGAAGGCGATTGCTAATGGCATCACCACCAATTATCAAGATGCCCATTTGATGGTCTTGTTGATTGGCGAGCGTCCCGAAGAAGTCACCGATATGCGCCGCTCAGTCCGCGGTGAGGTGATTGCTTCGACCTTCGATGAGCCAGTTGAAGATCATACCAAAGTTTCTGAAATGACCCTCGAACGAGCTAAGCGCTTGGTCGAAGGCGGCCAAGATGTGGTGATCTTGATGGACTCTATCACCCGTTTGGCACGGGCTTACAACTTGGATATGCCACCATCAGGCCGAACCTTGACTGGTGGGATCGACCCAGTGGCCTTGTACCCTCCAAAACGCTTCTTTGGTGCTGCCCGTAACATCGAAGGCGGCGGCTCGTTGACAATCATTGCTACCTGTTTGGTCGATACTGGTAGCCGTATGGACGACGTGATTTACGAAGAATTCAAGGGTACTGGCAACATGGAATTGCACTTGGATCGGCGCTTGGCTGAACGCCGCACCTATCCGGCAGTCGATATTGCCCGCTCTTCAACCCGTCGCGATGAGTTGTTGCTCTTGCCTGAGCAATTGCGCCAAGTTTGGACGTTGCGCCGTATGGTCAGTATGTTGGGCGAAAACGAAGGCACTGAATTGGTGCTGACGCGCATGTCCAAAACCCGTACCAACGACGAGTTCTTGCTCACTCTCAACAAGAGCCTCTAGAATTCGATTAATCGATCCCCTCACCCCAACCCCTCTCCCATGCGCGGGCGAGGGGCTTTTTGATCCACGAAGGACACGGAGCTACACGAAGAATATTTTAGCCACGAATTACACGAATTACACCAATGCTAATTATTTTAGCCACAGATTCGCACAGATTTTAATGATTATGCAGCTGTACCCAATGTGATTACTACATTTCCGCAACCCATTCTGAATCCTGATCTCTGAATCCTAGCCCTTGCTATTTTGCCTTTTGCCTTTCCTAGAATATTTTAGCCACGAATTGCACAAATTACACCAATGCTAATTATTTTAGCCACAGATGCACACAGATTTTGATAATTGGGCTGCTGTTCCCAGCCTGTTCGCTACATTCCTGCTGCCCCTGCTGAATCCTGATCTCTGAATCCTAGCCCTTGCTATTTTGCCTTTTGCCTTCTGCCTTTTGCCTTTCCTATGCTACTCTGTGGCATGCGAATTGCCGCAGCATTTGGCGAAAAACAACTAGCAGAGGAACTCTATGTTCGATTGGATTCAACCTTACTTACCACCTACAAATAGCGCTTCTTACTATATTCTGCGAGGTACACTGACGTTTTTGGTAGTGGCTGTCGCCGCCCGCGCGATTAGCATCATCATTCGACGAGCTTTTCTCTCGAATGCCCAATTGCTCCGCCATAACCTCAGCGAACGCCGCCGTAAGACCTTACGCTCCTTGGTTTCGTCACTGACCAATGGCTTGGCGATTTTGATCTCGCTGTTTTTGATTATGGGCATGTTTATTCAGCCCAGTGCCTTATTTACCTTTTTGGGCTTGTTTAGTGCGGGCTTGGGGTTTAGTGCGCGGCCTTATGTTAGCGATTTTCTGGGCGGAATTACGCTGCTGTTTGAAGATCAATTTGCCTTGGGCGATAAAGTTGAGATTGGCGATCGCCAAGTGGTGGGGTGTGTTGAGCGCATTAGCTTGCGCATGACCTATATTCGCGGTGAATCGGGTGAGCTTTGGCTGGTGCCTAATGGCGATATTCGCACCATTCGCAATTTTACCCGTGGCAAATGGTCGCCAGCCAGCATCAAATTGACCGTGCCAACCACCAAACTTGATGAAACCATGATCGTGCTACACCAAATTATCAGCGATCCAGGTGATGATGTGATTGAAACGCCCGAAATCATCAGCGAAGATGGCGAAATTGGTGCAGTCACGACCACGATTACATTAAAAGTTAAGGCGCGTTACAGTATGGCTCCGGCTGTGCGTGAGCGTTTGATCACTCAACTTCAAGCGGCGTTAACTGAGCACCATGTGTTGGCTGCGGATGAAAATCGGGAATAGCATCGCCAGTTAAGGCATCGTAGGAAACTGCATCGGCAGGCTCGCGCAACAGTGATTTGACCCGTGGCCAAAAGCCACGGAAAAACTCTGAGCGGCGATAGCGTTGCAAATCACGGCCTGATTCCCAAGTACTCCAGGTTGCAAAGGCGGTTGGGTCGCCCGTTTCACGTAAAAGCGATAAGGCCAAACAGCCTTCTTGATGGCGAATTGTTGGCTCGCATTCAGCATAAAATGCAAGAAATTCTGCTACATGTTCGGGTGCAAATTTTAACCGAACTAAGCGCACAACCATTGGCGTAGCTCCTTATTGGGAATTGACACAAAAAGAGGTGGCCGTAACCACAACGCTATCTTAGCATGCTTAGCCCGCATCCAATGCAAAAACTGCACCATCGTAGGCGATCAAAACTTCGCCCTTGAAAATTGTGGCAACTCGTGCCAGCACCTCAGCTTCGGGTGCGGTATTGATCGGGCTGTAGTGGGTCAGAATCAGACGTTGGACTCCAGCATTTTGGGCGGTGGTAGCGGCTTGCTCAGGTGTTGAGTGGGTATCGAAGGGCGTTGAAACAGTGCATTCATGAATCAAGGTATGCGCATGATCGCTTAATTCAACCAGTGCAGCGCATGGCCCACTATCAGCACCATACACCAAACTGCCTTGGCCTGTTTGATCGATCCGCAAGGCGAGGGTTGGGCGGCTATGGTAGGTTGGGGCTGTAGTGAGTGTCGCGCCTAAATCGAAGGGTAATTCGACCTTGCCACCAGCATCATCGAGGGTTTGAAATTGGGGCTTAATTGCGTGAATGCCTAAATCGGCGGCTTGCACGACCGCCTCTGCCGTAGCAATCGTGCGCGAATTACCAAACACGAGCAATTCGCCGTTGTGTTGAGCCAGCCACAAATGCAGCAACAAACTGGGTAAGCCCATCAAGTGGTCGGGGTGATTGTGCGAGATGAAGATTGCGCGGAGTTGACGTGGATCAAGCCCATATTTGAGCATTCGGCGATACGGGCTACCACCACAATCGAGCAAGACTAGGCCAGCCGCGCTTTGCCAAACATAGCCACTATTTTCACGCTCAGCATCGGGAAGTGCCGTGCCAGAGCCAAGCACAATCAAATTACTCATGCGGACCTCCTTTGGTCGTGCAATATACGCAGATAGCGCAGCAATTAGTATAATAGGCCATAAAAGACCCGACAAGGGTGCAAAACTCACATTTTGCAGCCACTATAGGAGCCAGTATGGACGCACTCTCTGCAATGATGCAGCTTTGGTTGGGCGGGTTATTGGTCGCGTGGGCACTGGTGTTGCTTGGTGGATTTGTGCTCGGCAAGCCGAATGCTGAGGGCACGCGCCGCATGACGCTGTGGGGGCGTTTGGGGTCATCGGCAATTTTGGTGGTAGCAGCTTGGAGTTGGTGGTGGCAACTGCGTGCGCAGCATAATTTAACTGCCTTGTTACTCGCGCTTGGCATGAGCTTAGGCTTTGTGGGCGATTTATGCATGGCCCAAGTCTTTCCGCTTAAAAATTATGTCTTGGGTGGCATGAGTGCCTTTGGGTTGGGCCATGTGGCTTATATTTGGGCTGGTCTACGCATCGAAAGCTTCAATGTGCTGAGCTGGTTGATTTGGTTGATCGTGGGGGCGCTTGGCTGGTATGTAGTGGTTTGGCACGATAGCTCACGTAGTCGTTTGCATCAAGTTGCCTTGCCCTATGCGTTGTTGCTGGCAAGCACGACAGGCATTGCAACTGGTGTAGCCTTGGAGCAACTGTCAATGCTGACATTTGCCTTCGGCGCAGCGCTGTTTTTGCTCAGCGATTTAATTTTGGCAACCCAATTGTTTAATGATGCCCGTTGGCGCGGAATTGGCGATGTGGTTTGGTTTACCTATGGCCCAGCCCAAGCACTGATTGTCTATAGCATGGCTTGGTTGTTGTAACCAAAGACCTTGATAAGCCATAATTTATGCGCACTAAATAGAGTTTCAAGTAAGATCTTTATCCGATTGATGCCCATCAATTGTACTTTAGGGGGTGCAGGGGGATGAAAACCACCTGCGTTTCCCTCCGGCGGAGGGACGGAAGGGTGGCGAAGCTTGATTCGATCAACAATCCAAAAGCCATAATGTTACAGTTATGGCTAATTGACATTTGGCAGAACGTGCTACAATGATCATGCTCTCGACCAATTTGGCGGGAAGCACTGATTGGTTTTCTGGTTTCAAACACCACTTGGATCGCACCCGACCGAGATGGTAAGTACACAGTGATGTGCTTAGTTGTCCTCGGCTGACGCGATTCGGCGTTGCGGAGGTTTTTTTATGGCTTTTTCCGCTCGACCGACAGTCGGCATTTTGGGCGCAGGCAAGGTTGGCACGGCCTTGGCCTTGGCCTTACAACGAGCCGATTATTCGATTGTCGGCGTTAGCTCCCGTTCACCTACTTCGGCTCAGGCTTTAGCCCAAAGCCTTGTATGCCCCGTGCTCGTACCCAACCAATTATTTGCCCAAGCTCAATTGATCTTTCTGACGATTCCTGATGATCATTTAGCCACTACCGCCCAAGCCTTGGCTGATGTGCTCGACCATGGCACTGGCATTGTGGTGCATTGTTCAGGAGCCTTGACCAGTGCCGTTTTGCAACCATTGCAACTGCGTGGTTGGCAGGTTGCTGGTTGCCATCCATTGGCTCCCTTTGCTAGCCGCACAACGCCTTTGCCCCCAGCAATTACCTGGGCAATTGAAGCTGAAGCTGATGTGTATTTAGTGCTGGCGGAATTAGTTCAAGCAGTTGGTGGCACTCCACGCCCAATTCAAGCCGAGCATAAGGTGCTTTATCACAGTGCGGCAGTGCTTTCGGCCAACTATGCCATTATGCTAGCCGCCCGAGCAGTCGATTTATTGCAACTTTGTGGTTGGTCGAGCCAAGAATCATTGCAAGCACTCGTGCCTTTATTGCGCGATAACGTTGAAAATTTGGCTCGCGTTGGCCTGCCCCAAGCATTAACTGGCCCATTGGCTCGTGGCGATTATGGCACGGTCGAGCGCCATCTCCAAGCCTTAGATGCCAATGCCCCTGATATTGCCAGTTTGTATCGCGCCTGCATCGAGGCGACTCAACCATTATTAAGAACATAGATGGAATGATTCATTAGATTAACAACAACCAGCATGCCCTCACCCCCTGACCCCCTCTCCCGCACGCGAGGCGAGGGGGAACCATCCCTCCCCTCGCTCGCCGCAGTGGGAGAGGGGTTGGGGGTGAGGGAACCCAATCTATTTTCGATAGTTCAACATATGCAACCAAGCAAAGGAGCTACCATGCGTACACAATTGAGCGATATTCAACGGATGAAAGATCGGGGCGAACGCTTGGTGATGGTTACGGCCTACGATTACACCAGTGCCCAACTGGTCGATCGCACCGATATTCCCTTAATTTTGGTTGGCGATTCGCTGGGGATGGTGATTCAGGGCAATAGTTCAACTGTGCCAGTAACGATCGATGAAATGGTTTATCACACCAAAGCTGTGATGCGGGGCAGCAGCAAAGCCCTAGTTGTTGGCGATTTGCCATTTTTGAGCTACACCAGCCCTGAACAGGCCATCCAAAATGCTGGCAAATTGATGCAAATTGGTGGTTGTGGCGCGGTAAAGCTCGAAGGTGGCGTGAATCTGGCTCCCACCGTGCGCCGCTTGGTCGATTTGGGCATTCCGGTGATGGGCCATTTGGGTTTTACCCCACAATCAGTTAATCAAATTGGCATGCGGGTGCAGGGCAAAACCGTGGCCCATGCCCGTCAGTTGCTTGACGATGCCTTGGCGCTTGAAGCGGCTGGAGCCTTTGCGATTGTGTTGGAGTTAATTCCAGCAGCCTTGGCCAAGGCGATCACGGCTCGCTTGCATATTCCGACGATTGGCATTGGGGCGGGGGTCGGTTGTGATGGCGAAGTGCAAGTTTGGCACGATATTTTGGGCTTGTATAGCGATCATCTGCCGCGCCACACCAAACGCTATGCCGATTTGGGCAGCACAATTGAGCAAGCGCTGACGCAATATGCCCACGAAGTCCGCGAACGCAGTTTCCCAACTGCCGCTAATAGTAGCGTAATTGATGCCAATACCTTGGCCGAAGCGCTGGGCGAACAAACCGTCAGCGTTGGAGCAAGTGCCAAAGTCGCTGTCTAAATAAGCGTTAAATCAAATGTCCGCTGATTAATCCCAGCGGACATTTGTTGTTTAATTGAATAATTCAGCGACTGATTCAATAATTGCGGTTGGGCGATAAGGATAGCGCTCGGCATCAAGGCGGGTCATCATGCCTGAAAGTACCAAGGCTGTACGCATGCCTGACTCGGTTCCGCCGATAATGTCGGTATCCATACGGTCGCCGATCATCATAGCTTCGGCAGCGTGCGAGTCGATGGTGCGCAAAGCGGTTCGCATCATCACGGGGTTGGGCTTGCCCACAAAATAAGCTTCGGCGTTGGTGGCAGCGCGAATTAACGCCACAACTGCCCCACATGCGGGCAAAATTCCGCGCTCCGATGGCCCCGAAACATCAGGATTGGTGCCAATCAAACGTGAGCCAGCGGCGACAAAACGCACAGCTTGGGTGATGCGCTCAAAACTATACGAGGTGGTTTCGCCAATCACCACATAATCGGGATCGTGCTCAGTCATGGTGTAGCCAACATCGTAGAGCGCATTGGTCAATCCAGCTTCACCAATCACAAAGGCTGTACCATTCGGGCGTTGCGAATCGAGAAATTTGGCGGTAGCGAGGGCTGAGGTATAAATATCTTCAATTTCGAGCGGCAGGCCGATGCGAGCCAAACGAGCCTGTAAATCGCGAGGAGTATAAATTGAATTATTGGTCAAAACTAAAAATTTACGGCCTGAAGCCCGTAGCCGACCCAAAAACTCCGGTGCGCCAGGGATAATTTGTGCGCCGTGAACTAAAACCCCATCCATATCGCATAACACGGCGCGTACATCATCAAATTGATTCATCTTAAGCCTCCCAAAACAAAGTGCGGGACGATAGGCCTATTATAATCCGAAAGGATGAAGGATGAAGGATGAGGGATGAAGATTAAAAGCTAACGGAGAACAGAACAAGAGCTGAGGCTATTGGCTGATGGCTTTTGGCTATCGGACTAATAGTTGGGATTCCCAATGATCTCTCCAAGCCAAAAGCCCATAGCCTATTTCCTTCGTGCTCTTTGTGCTCTTCGTGGATCAGAAACAGCCCCTAGCTTCTGACCCCTAACCCTTAATCATGAATTTCATCGCTATCGTTGCTGGGCAAGCGGCGGGCGACCTCGACTTCAAGGTTACGCAAACGATACAGAATTTCTTCGTTGATTCGGCGATTGTTGCCGCTGAGGTCGGCCAAAATCCCAATGAAGAAGGTCAAAATGCCGACAATCATAAACACCCCGCCAATAAAAACTGATTGCAAATAGCGGGTATAGGTCTGATTAGGATCGATCAGGTAGTAGATCATAAAGCGTAGCAGCAGGCCGCCGCCAATGAGCAAAAATGGCAGGGCAAAGTAGGTGAAGGTTTTGAGTGGTTCATATTGGGCATAGGTACGGATAATCGTCGCGCCTTGGCGTTTGACGAAATTGAAATTGCCGCGATGTAAGCGTGAAGGGCGAGTTGGCTTGGTGGTAATCGCCACATGATCAACATTTAAGCGACGTTTGCCAGCCTGAATTAAATTTTCAATCGTGTAGGAAAATTCGCTAGTGACATATAAACGCAAGCCAGCTTCTTTGGAGTAGGCTCGAAAACCACTGGGCGCATCGGGCACATCGGTATCGGAAGCAACGCGCACAACCCAACTGCCAACCCGTTGCAAGAGCTTCTTTTGGGTTGAGAAATGCTCAACATTTTGGGTTTGGCGATCGCCAATCACAATATCGGCCTTGCCCTCTAAAATTGGCTTGATCAACTCAGGAATCGCCGAGCCTGGGTATTGATGATCGCCATCGGTGTTGACAATAATATCAGCGCCAAGTTTTAATGCGGCATCCATGCCCGATTGAAAGGCGGCTGGTAGGCCTTTGCGTCCACGATGGCGTACAATATAGTTAACCCCTAGTTCACGAGCGACCTCAACCGTGCGATCAGTTGAGCCATCGTCGATTACCAAGGTTTCAAAATGCACATTCGGTAAATCCAAGGGAATATCATTCAACACATCGGGCAGGGTTGCTTCTTCATTCAAACAGGGAATCTGAATAATCACCCGCCATGGATGGCTACGAGTTGGCTCGCTTGGTTGAATATAGGTTTCACTCATTGGCATCGTGGCCATGTGCTTGGCCTTCCTTTATTTGGTAGTTGTTCAGCAAATCGGCAAATTTGGATCAATTGGCCCAATAGTAGCACGAATTTTAATCGTCGGTGCGATTGGCCCACACTGATTGCAGTACAACCCAACTTGCAGGATGGGTGGCGATTCGGTATTCGAGGTAGCCCAACATGTCGCTGGCAACCCGTGCTGCTGCTTGATCGGGCGTTTCATGGGCTAAAACCTGAAAATGTTGGATTGGCTCGGCCCGAAAGAATGAGCGATGATCATCAAACCAGCCACAAGTACCCACGACCACTGGCCAGCCGCGTAAAGCCAAGCGAGCTGGGCCAATTGGCACATCGGCTGGCTCACCAAAAAACGGCAACTTAATTGATTGAGCCGCCAGATCGCGATCACCTGCTAGCACCACTAATTTTTTGGCACGTAACGCCTTGAGCACTTCACGCCCAGCGTTTGGCCCCAGCACAATCAATTCGCCGCCATGGGCTGCGCGTAATTCCTTGACAAGTTCCAAATGTTCTGGTGGCTCGATTGCCTCAACAACCAGTACAACTGGCAAGCCATGAGCCGCTAAAACCGAAAGGCCAGTGCTAAACGAGCCAGTATGCGCGACGATGACTAAGCCGCCAGTTTCAGTTAATTGGCGTAAGTGTTCTAAACCCGAATGCTCGAAGCGTTGGCGCAGTTGCTCGGAACTCCAAGCTGGAAGCCGCACCAGATCGGCATAATGGCGCAAGGAGTTTGCCAGCACGCGCGATTGCAAATACCAACGAGCCAAGCCTTGGGTTTTTGGAGCAATCCGCTTGAGGTTCGAACGGGTGTTATGGCGCAAGCGAGGGATAGCCAGCAAGCCGACCCCTAAAAGATCACAGGCTGCATCGACCAGCCAATTAGGGAGTCGCGGCAGCCAACGCATCGCCAATCGAAAGAATGGTAGTGTGTTCATAATTGTTTAGAGCATAGAACAAAGAGCATAGAGCATAGGGCTTAGGTGTAATGGTTCATTAGATTGATAATCCATGACATGCCCTTACCCCCAGCCCCTCTCCCACTGCGGCGCGAGAGGGGAGCACGCTTGGAGCGGTTCCCCCTCGCCTCGCGTGCGGGCGAGGGGGTCTCAGGCATGGTTGCCAACCAACCATTAGGTTCTTTGTTCTACGAACTCCTATTCGCCAGCGATAAAGCTTTCGGTGCGGCGATGGGCTTCGTCATCGGTGTATTGTTCAGGTGGGGTTTTCATAAAGTAAGATGAAGGTGCGTACAATGCGCCACCAACCCCACGATCAAGCGCCAACTTCGCACAGCGAATTGCATCGATCACCACGCCAGCCGAGTTAGGCGAATCCCAAACTTCGAGCTTAACTTCGGCGTTCAATGGCACATTGCCAAAGGTTGTGCCTTCCATGCGGATGTAACACCACTTGCGGTCGGTCAACCAAGGCACATAATCGCTTGGGCCAACGTGCACGCTATCGGCGGGCAAGGCATAGGGCAATTGGCTGGTAACAGCGTTGGTCTTGGAGATCTTTTTCGATTCCAAGCGTTCGCGTTCAAGCATGTTGTAGAAATCGGTGTTGCCGCCGAAATTCAATTGATAGGTGCGATCCAAGCGCACGCCCCGTTGCTCGAACAAATTGGTCAGCACGCGGTGGACGATGGTTGCGCCAACTTGCGATTTAATATCGTCGCCGATAATGGGCAAGTTCTTTTCTTCGAAGCGTTTGCGCCAGTATTCTTGGCTGGCAATAAAGACGGGTACGCAGTTGATGAAGGCGCAACCAGCTTCGAGAATTTGCTCAACATACCATTTGGTGGCCATTTCTGAGCCAACTGGCAAGTAGCTGATCACAACATCGGTTTTGGTGTCGCGCAGAATTTTCACAATATCAGCGGTCGAGCCAGGCGCTTTTTCGATCACTTGTGAAAGATATTTGCCCAAACCATCGTGGGTCATGCCGCGATAGACAGGCACGTTCAAATGTGGAACTTCGGAAAATTTATAGGTGTTGTTGGGTTCAGCAAAAATCGCCTCAGATAAATCCTTGCCGACCTTGGTAATATTAATATCGAAGCCAGCGGTAAATTCGATATCGCGAACGTGATAACCGCCAAGGTTGACGTGCATCAAACCTGGTACGTGATCGTCCTCGTTGGCATTTTTGTAAAACTCAATCCCTTGGACGAGCGACGAGGCACAGTTGCCCACGCCGATAATGGCTACGCGAATTTTCTTACTCAAAACGACACAACTCCTTAAAAGGCTGAACGAAAGCTCTATCCAAGGAAAAATTGTACTCCAGTTAAAATCCATTGGCAAGGAAACATAGCAAATTGCACACCTTGATCAAGCTGTGCGCATCGAAAGGCTGGTTTTGGCGGTTTGTCGCTTAACTTAGCGCCAAATTGGCCAAAATTTGGTAGTTGAACAAGCGTTGTAATCGATGCCAATCGCCATCAAGGCCATCGCGGCGTTGACAGACAACAAAGAACGACTGACTGTCCAAGGGATGAGCTTCGATTATCAACGAGCTACGGCGAATTGCTGGAAATTGCGGTGGTTGCAGCGCATCGCCATCAAGCGTGCCATAGTTGCGTGGGCTTACAAACCCATGCCATAGACGTTCGACATGTTGACAAAACAGCCAAACTGCTTGTTGCTCTAAAAGGGTTCGTTCGTGGGCATTGAACATTCAATGCTCCTTCCTGTGATTGCCATAGCCAAAGCTACGCAGATCAGTAATGAGTGGATGTTGATAATGAGTGGCAATGATGTGGCATGAATATGCTACAATTCGCGTACACCGAACACTCAATTTGATTGCCATTGGTTGTCGTAATGTTACGGCAGCCATCAAAGCTTGCTAGGCAATGATTCGGTAGAACTGCTGGCATATTGAACTTTGGGGTTAGATTGTGTTGCGATGGGCTACGATGAAATCATTAATTGCGCATAAATTAAATCGTTGGTTCATGCTAGCAGCACTTGTGATTATCGTCAATGGCCTCCTTTCGTGGCAATATCTCCAAACGATTCAAGCCAATAATGCTAGTGTGATCGAATCGGAAACCATGACCAATCGTTTGGATCGGCTGTTATCGTTGTTGAAAGACGCTGAAACCGGCCAACGTGGGTTTATTATCACTGGCAGCGAACAATATTTAGCTCCCTACCAAACCGCCCAAACCGAACTCCCTAGCCTGCTTGCTGAGATTGAAGCCTACAGCAGTCAACGCCCATTGTTTATCGAACGCTTACCTGAGCTGAAAACCTTGATCGCTGAGCAGCAACAGGAGCTGAGCACGACGATTGATTTGCGGCGCAGCCAAGGCTTTGAAGCCGCCCAGGCGATTGTGCTGGAAAATCAGGGCAAGCAGCACATGGATAGCATTCGTCAAATTATCGATCAATTGCTTGATCGCGAAAATATTCGGGCGCTTGATAGAGCGGCTCAGACCAAACTCAATGTGCAACGAGCAGGCCTTGCGCTGGCCTTTGCTACTTTGGTTGCCACAGGCTTTGTGATTGGCACAATGGCCTTAACCGAGCGCGATGTGCGTCGCCGTGAGTTGGCTGCCAACGAGTTGCGCAACCAGCGCGAATGGTTTGCAGTTACCCTCGCTAGTATCGGCGATGCGGTGCTGACCACCGATATCGATGGCAAAATTAGCTTTATGAACCATATTGCCACGACGATTACCGGCTGGCCTGAGCAACAAGCGCTTGGTCAATCAATTCATACAGTGGCAGCAATTTTTGATCCAATAACCAAGCAGGAGCTGGCCCATCCGGTCAATACCGCTCTCGCACAGCGTCAAATCGTCACCTTGAGCAATTCGGTGGTGATGCGCCAAGGCAATGGCTATGTGGCAATCGAAGATAGCGCCGCGCCAATTTACGACCGCGAACAGCAGGTGATTGGCGCGGTGATGGTTTTTCGTGATGTAAGCGAACGCTATCGCGATGAGTTTGGCCAACGCTTGTTACGAACATTACATAATCGATTGGCGGCGACGATTGATTTAGCGCAAGTGCTAGAAACCAGCACTGCTGTGCCAACTCCCAGTTTTAGCGCTGCCTGCGGTTTATATTTGCTGCTAGATGCCGATGAAGAGCCTCTGAGCAGCTATAGCAGTGCCCATGAGCCATTGCTCAATTGGCAGCAACACCCAGCTTTTGCCGCCGCGCTAGCTAACAGCCAAGCCCAAATTATCGATCAAGCCTTGCCTGAGCCATATCACTCGGCAATTATCATCCCTTTTCGCGATCAACATCAGCTCAGCGGGGCAATCGTCTTTTTGCACGATCAACATCGATTTGACCAAATTGATGTTGAATTGGCCGAGGAGCTAAGTCAGCGGATGGTCTTGGCGATTGAGCAGGCCTATCTCTATCGTCAAGCCCAAAATGCTGTGCGTTTGCGTGATGTCTTTTTATCGATTGCCTCGCACGAGTTGAAAAACCCATTAACCACCTTGCTTGGTCAATCGCAATTGAGTTTGCGCCGCCTAGAACGACTGAATTTGGTCGATGAGCGACTTCAGCGTTCGCTGCAAGCGATTGAAGCTCAGGCCAGCCGCATGAATAAAATGGTGACCGCCTTGCTCGATGTTTCACGCATCGAAACAGGCCAGCTCGATATTCAGCATGATCAAATCGATTTGGCTCAGCTTTTACAACAATTGGTCAACGATTTAGCCATCACGATCGATCATCACCAGCTTAGTTACCACTGCACGAGCAGCCAGCCTATCCAAGTGGTGGGCGACCCAATTCGCTTAGAGCAAGTATTTGTCAATTTGATCAACAATGCCATGAAATATAGCCCCGAACAAACCGAAGTGCTGGTACGTGCTGATCGGAATGCCCAACAAGCGATCGTCCAGATTCGCGATCATGGCATTGGCATTCCAGCAGAATCGATCCCCAACCTCTTTACCCGTTTTTATCGGGCCAGCAATGCTGCGCGTAGCCATGTAGCAGGGCTAGGCATTGGCCTATTTGTGGTCAAAGAAATTGTCGATCTGCATGGTGGCAGCATTGAAGTGAGCAGCCAAGTTGGCCAAGGTAGCCTGTTCACGGTGTATTTACCGCTGCAAACTGGAAATCCTCAATAAACTTCGATTATTAACGAATATAAACAATATGTCATAGGGGACAATCGCTAATTGTCCCTCTACAATGTCTGCATGGCATGGTACATTTAGTTCCACAAACCGGATACATCATTGAGGAACTAAACATGAATAAGCAACAATATGCCAATATATTTAGCCCAGCTAACCAACAATCATGGATGCCAATCGACGATCAAGCGCATTGGACGATCAAAAACCCCTTGAACTTGCTGATTGTCCTACCAATTGTCATGCTTTTGCTCTCGATTGTCATGGCCTAGATGACAATAACGGCGTAGGACTGGTACAATAGTCTCCTACGCCGTTGTGTTTAATCGACAATTCTGCTAGAGAAAGGCCAACCATGGAATTTCAGCTTGATCGTCAGCACGCCAAACCACTCTATATTCAATTATCCGAACAACTGCAAGAGCGGATTCGGAGTGGCTCGTTGCCAGCTGGCACGAAACTGCCGCCAGTGCGCGATTTAGCTGAATCACTTGGTCTCACCCGTTTGACGGTTCACAATGCCTATAGCGAACTGCAAGCAAGTGGTTGGGTTGAGGCCTACGTTGGTCGCGGCACCTTCGTCGCCGAGCGGATCAAGCCGATTATTCCAGCATATGAGATTCGCCAACGGGTAGTGGATGAGCTACAAACGCCATGGTTTAGCCAAGGCATGTTGGCCGATATGCTACGCTTGGCCCAACAGCCAAATTTAATCTCCTTTGCCCAAGCCGCGCCAGCCGAAGAAACCTTTCCAGTGCGTGAAATTGGCCGCGCAATTCAGCAAGCCCTGCGCGACCCCAGCGCCCTAGGCTATGGCCCAACCCAAGGCGAATTATGTTTGCGCGAAGCGATTGCCACATGGCTGCTCGACCGCAATGTTGTAACCTCGCCCGACCATGTGCTGGTGACAACTGGTGCTCAGCAGGGCGTAGCCTTGGCATTAAAGGCCTTTGTTCGCCAAGGCGATGTGGTTTTGGTCGAGGAGCCAACCTATTTGGGCTTTATCGAGCAGGCTACGGCCTTGGGTGTGCGCTTAATCGGCATTCCATTGGATGATCAAGGCTTGCGGTTGGATATTTTGCAACGGGTATTGTGTGAATACAAACCACGGTTGCTCTATACCGTGCCAACCTTCCACAACCCAACCGGCGTTTGCCTTTCGACCGAGCGCCAAGAAGCCCTATTGCAATTGGCCCAAGAACATAACTTAATTATTTTAGAAGATGATGTCTATGGGCCGCTGAGCTACGATGCTCAAGCACCACACCCAATCAAAGCCCGCGATACTAATGGGCAGGTGGTCTATCTTGGCAGCTTCTCCAAAATTCTAACTCCGGGCTTACGCCTAGGTTATTTGGTTGCCCGTGACGAATTTTTGCACCCGTTGCTGACTGCCAAGCGTGGCAACGATCTCCACTGCTCGCCATTATTGCAACGAGCTTTGGCCGATTATCTTGGCCGTGGTCAGTTGGCGGCGCATTTGCGCTATGTGCGTGAACTCTATCGTGAGCGTCGCGATGCCATGGAACGAGCGTTGAACCGCTATTGTCCCCGTGATATTCAATGGACGCATCCACGTGGCGGGTTATGCTACTGGCTAACCTTGCCCTCTGGATTAAATGGCACCGATATTTATACCGAGGCGATTGAAGCAGGCGTTGGCGTGACCCTTGGCAATGTCTTTTTTCCACAACCGCCACGCAACGCCCACTTACGGCTCTGTTTTGCCACCCAATCACCAGAATTAATTGATCGTGGAATTCGCATCCTTGGCGATGTGCTAACCCGCCATGTCTTGCGTTGTGGTCAACTTGCTGCCCGTGCTTGGCGCGAAACCACCCCACTGATGTAAGTTGGTGAATGCCGAAACAAGGCCGTAACAGTGCTACTCAGCCTCGGTTGATCGATAGATTGCTGGCTTTCAAGGAAGGGAATTTAGGTATGACACTGCGGCAAACGGGCGTTCTCTTAATTTTGGCCTTAGTCTGGGGAGCATCATTTTTATTCATTCGACTGGGCGTAGAAACCATTCCACCAATTACCTTTGTGTTTTTGCGTTTGGCGATTGCTGCGGTGTTAATTTATGCTGTGTTGCGCTGGCAAAAAGTTCAGCTACCGCGTGAGCGCAAACTATGGTATTCACTGGGTTTTGTTGGTTTCGTGAATGCAGCTCTGCCGTACTGTTTGTTTGCATGGGGCGAACACAAAATGGGTACTAACGCCAGCGGCTTGGCTTCGATCTATAATGCGACAACACCCTTGTGGACAGTGATTTTAGCTTTTGCCTTTGTGCGTTCCGAGCGTTTGACGGGCGTGCGTACCTTTGGCATTGTCTTGGGTTTTGCGGGCGTGGTCTATCTCTTTTCACGTTCGATTGGCAATATCAATAGCTTGGATACGTGGGGCCAAATTGCCTGTATCATTGCCTCATCGATGTATGGAATTGGTACGCTGTATGTGCGCCGCAACTTTGGCAGCCTGCCAGCGCTGATTCCCGCCTTTGGTCAAATGGCAAGTGGCGCGATTATGCTTTTGCCAGTTGCGCTCGTGGTTGATCATAATAGTTGGCAAATGCCAAGTTTGGTTTCGCTTGGCTCACTGTTTGGTTTAGCCATTTTAGGCACAGGCATTGCCCAAATTCTCTACTTTTGGTTGGTAAAGCAGGTTGGCGCGGCGCGAACCGCCCAAGTTACCTATATTTTGCCAATCTTCGCGATTTTTTGGGGCTGGCTGTTTTTGAATGAAGCCATTCGCAGCGATATGCTGATTGGCCTCTGTTTGATTTTGCTGGGCGTGATTATTGTCAATGGCAAATGGCCATTTCGTCGTCAGACCGTTGCCGCACCCAGTAACTAATTCGTTGTTGCCTAGTTTAAGGAGTATCTATGTCCACCAATCGTTTTGCCTTTTTCAAAGGGGAAATTGTGCCGATTGCTGATGCCAAAGTCAGCGTGATGAACCATGCCTTGAATTATGGCACAGGCTGCTTTGAAGGCATTCGGGCTTATTGGAACGAAGCCGACGAGCAATTGTATGTGTTTCATTTGCAAGCCCACTACGAACGTTTGTTGCGTTCATGCAAAGTGCTGCAAATTCGCCTACCTTACAGCGCCGAGCAATTGGTTGAGACCACGCTTGAATTATTGCGCCGTGAAGAATTTCGCAGCGATGTCTATATTCGCCCGCTGGCCTACAAATCATTTGAAGGTATTGGCGTGCGCTTACACGATATTAGCGACGATTTTACGATTTGGGCAATTCCCTTTGGCAAATACATCGAAAAAGAAGCTGGCTTGAAAGTTGGCATCAGTTCATGGCGACGGATTGACGATAATGCGATTCCGGCGCGTTTGAAAGCAACTGGCTCATATGTGAATTCGGCTTTGGTCAAGAGCGAAGCCATGCAAAATGGCTTTGATGAAGGGATTGTCTTGACCCAAGATGGCCATGTTTGCGAAGGTAGCGCCGAAAATATCTATGTGGTGCGCAATGGCGTGCTATACACCCCTGGCATTACCGATAACATTCTTGAAGGCATCACCCGCCATGTGATCAAACAACTGGCAACAGAAGAGTTGGGCTTGCAAGTTGTTGAGCGTTCAATTGATCGCACCGAACTGTATGCTGCTGATGAAATCTTCTTTTGTGGCACAGGGGTTGAAGTTACTCCGGTAGTTGAGGTTGATCATCGGGCAGTTGGCAATGGCCAAATTGGCCCGATCTTCAGCCAAATTTGCAGCTTGTATTATGCTGTGACCCATGGCCAAGATCCCAAGCGGCGTGAATGGTGCAGCCCAGTCTATAATTCAGTCTTAGCCTAAATCTTCTCAGCAACGCAAACGCCAGTTCAAACGAACTGGCGTTTTTTATTGGGTCAAAAAAGCCTGCCCCATTGCTGGAGCAGGCCCAAGGGAATACTAAGAGTGTTTAAGCCTAGTTGAAAGGAATACCGTTGTAGTCTTCGCCGGTGGTACCAGTACCAACAGGTGAAGTTACGCGGGCAACCACAATCAATTGAGCGCCAGCGCCTTCAACCACGGCTGAACCACCACCAACACCCATATTGGTTACGCCAGCGTTGGTTGGGTTTGAGCTAGCTTTAGCGCCAGCAGCGATGCTTGGGATGGTGTGAGTACCGAGCAATGCACCAGCACCGCTATAGTACTTGACGGTTACGCTGCTTGCTGCGCTCGTGCCAACGTTTTGGATAGCGATGTAGGTTTGTTGGCCACCTTGAGCTGGGGTCAACCAGCGAACGTATGGCAATGCAGTCTTGGCGCTACCAGCGGTTGCACCTTCGAATGCGGTGTACAAGCCACCACCATTAACTTTACCAACAGCCAAGATTGGTTGGGTTGAGTTGATGGTTGCTGAGCCAGTGAAGTTGGTTGGAGTGGTACCACAAGGATTGAAGCTAGCTTTAGCGCCAGCAGCAATGTTGACTGCGGTGCTTGTAACGTTGACTGGTGAACCAGCAGCGGTACCAACGTAGGTTACAGTCACGCTTGCTGATGAAGTACCAGCGTTTTGGACTGCATAGAACGAGGTGGTTTGACCACTTGGAATCACATAGCTACAGAGGGCAGTTGCCATCGAAACTTTGGTTGCAGCAGCAGTTGATGGGAATGCTTGTGAAGCATAAGCACCAACACCATTGGTTTGCAATTCAAGGGCGGTACCAACGGCGCTACCAGGGTTGCTGGTGCCATTCTTGACAGCCGTTACTTTGACTGAGCCGCTGAAGCTTGCACCCAAGGCTGAAATCGTGCCAGCATCGTAGTAGACTGAGGTGTTTGGCAAGACGTTAGTTGGGTTAGCAGTGTGAACAACTGCCCCAGTTGCTGGATTGATGAATTGAACGGTGAAGTCATTTGCCACTGAGTCGGTGTTTTGAATCACAAACTTGGTGGTGTAGTTTGATGATGCCTTCAAAACCGTTGGAATCAACACGGTGTCTGAGCCGCTTGAGAAACCATTTGACAATGGGCGGTTCTTGACTTGTGAAGCTGCGGCTGGGATTTGCACCAAGGTTGCAGCAATTGGTTGATCTGCTGAGATCACTGCTGAACCATTGAAGGTGGTGCCCAAGCCACTGACTGAGCCAACAAAGTAGGCACCAGCGCCATTAGCAGCCAAGGTTGAGGCTGGGATGGCTGATGGAGTTCCACTTGAGCTGTACACGGTCAAGTTGATGTTAGCAGTACCAGTACCAATGTTTTGGTAGGTGATCGAGGTGGTGAATGCGGTTGCATAGGCATTGGTTTGAGCTGATACGCCCCGACCGCCTACTGCAAAGATTGAAAGCAACAAGGCAACCATCATTGCCCGTACACGCAGCTTCGCAAACGTCATTGATAAACTCCTTTATAAGACCGTTAATCTACCTAAACGCTTTTAGGTATTCCCTTGTTATGCTGGCTATAGTATCACAAGATCCTAGGTTCCTCGCAATACTCCATCTTGGCTAATCGGGGGATTATTGATCGGTTTAAGTGGATTTGGGTTGGTTTGCTGATGGCTTAACAGCATGGTATGCTTGGCAGCGGTTCGTTAACTATTGTTTTAGGAAGTTATTATGGCAATTTTGCCAAAAATTCTGCGCCGTTATGCCAAAAATTCATCGCGAGTGTATCTTGAGCAGTTTGTGCAACAGGCTGCCCAAAGCCTGCAACCGGGCCAACGAATGCTCGATGCTGGGGCGGGCGATGGCGCATATCAGCGCTTTTTTAGCCATGTAACCTATGAGTCAGCCGATTTTTGCCAGGTCGATAAAGCCTATGCAGCGATGACCTATGTCTGTGATTTAGCGGCAGTGCCGGTTGAGTCCGAACGCTATGATTTGATTTTGCTGACTCAGGTTTTGGAGCATTTGCCCAATCCCCAACTGGTATTAAAAGAGATGCTGCGGCTGCTCAAGCCGAATGGCACGCTTTGGCTCTCAGCTCCTTTATTTTATGAAGAGCATGAAGTGCCTTACGATTTCTATCGCTATACTCAGTTTGGCTTCAAGCATCAGCTGACGCAGGCGGGGTTTCAGGTTGAGCAAACGCAGTGGCTTGAAGGCTATTACGGCACATTAGCCTATCAGGCCGACTTAGCCGTGCGCAGTTTGCCGCTCAATCCGCGCTTGTATGGTGGTGGTTTTGCTGGTTTTGGCGGAAGTTTGGCCGCACTGCTGCTTCGGCCAATGCTGGTGGTTACCTCATTGTTATTTAGCCGCCTTGACCTTCAATATAAATACACTGCCGCCGGAATGTGCAAAAATTATGCGCTAATCGCTCGTAAAACTGGCTAAATGCCACTAATCCTTTTGGGTTAATCGGGCAGTTTAGCCCTTGTTTAGAGGGGTTAATTAGCAGTAATCAACAGGAGTAGTCACATTTTGGGAATCAAAGCATCACTGAAGTATATCACGTCAACGCTGATCAATGCTTGGCAATTAAGCAAGCTCAATCGGTTGCAACCAAAGCTTGTCGCAGCAATCAGCCATGTTCAGCAACAGCACTTAACCTACCTTGAGCAACAGGCCTTGCTCGATCTTGGCGCAGCGGTTGCCCAAATCGAGCAGCAAGGCGTTATGGGCCAAATGCTTGAGCTTGGCTGTGCTGCTGGTGGCTCAGCAATCGTCATTACGAGTGTTAAAGCAAAACAGCGCCCATTCGCCATTTACGATGTTTTTGGCATGATCCCACCACCATCTGAACGTGATGGTCAGGATGTCCATCAACGCTACGAGGTTATTAGCACTGGTAAGTCGCTTGGCTTAGGCAATCGGCGTTACTATGGCTACGAGGAGGCGCTTGATCAAAAGGTGATTACGGCCTTCGCCGAAGCTGGTTACCCAATTGAAGAGCATCAGGTAAGCTTGGTCAAGGGCTTATATGAAGATAGTTTGCAGATCAACCAGCCAGTTGCTTTGGCCCATATCGATTGTGATTGGTATGATTCGGTGATGGTTTGTCTTGAGCGGATTGTGCCGCACCTCGCCCAAGGTGGCATTTTGGTGATCGACGACTATGCTAGTTGGTCGGGCTGCCGCCAAGCTGTTGATGATTTCTTCCGCGACCGCCAAGCTGAATTTCGCTTTGAGCATAAAAGTCGCTTGCATATTACCCGCCGCTAAATTAGTGCTATTCGAGGGAGTTTTTCGATGCGCAAAATACTTTTGATGGGGTTAATGATTGGGGCTTTAGTGGGTTGTAGCGATAGTAGTACTACCCCAACGGCTGGCCCATTGCCAACTGTTGGGGCGTTGCCAACTCCCACAATGCGTGGTGATATCGTTCAAGATATTGATCTGACCCAAATTAAAGATCCAGAAAGTGGTAAAGCTACGGTTTTTGGCAATGTTAGCAACCCTACCAACAATCAGCCTTATAGTCAGGTTCAGGTGCAATTGGCAGAAGCCTACGATAATGACAAAGGCGAAACCAATTTTGTGCTCAATACCGTTCAAAGCCCCATTACCTTTGCCGATGATCAGGGCGATTTTGTCTTTGAAAACATTCCACCCCATCGCTATGTAGTGGTGGTAGGCGATGTTTATAGCAATTATAAAATTTTGCTTGGCCCTGACCAAGTAACCATGGTAATTGATGCCAAGGTTGATCAAAAGCTTGATTTAGGCCCACTTAAGGTCGATATTTTTGCTCCCTAAGCAAACGCTCGTACAGTTCGCCATACTGGGCAGCAGTGCGTTCCATCGTAAACTGCTGCCCCCATTCGTAGCCGCGCTGTGCCATCAGCGCAGTTGCTTGAGGATGTTCAAGCATCCAGATCATGGCATCGGCGACTGCGCTAGGATTTTCGCTTGCGACCAAACGCCCATTTTCGCCATCAACGATTTGTTCGTTATTGCCGCCAATATCGGTAGCAATCACTGGCGTGCGTGCTGCCATTGCCTCTAAAATTACCGTTGCAAAGCCTTCCCAGCGTGAGGTTGAGACCAGCACATCGACTTGGCTCAACACTTCGGGAATATCACCGCGTGGCCCAAGGAATTTAACTGCATGCTCAATCGCTAAATTGGCCGTCAATTGGCGAAAATTGGCCTCTTGGGTGCCTTCGCCTGCCAACCAAAACTCGGCTTCAGGGTATTGTTGCAACACCAACGCCGCCGCTTGAATAAAAATATCTTGAGCTTTTTGGATTTCTAGCCGGCCAATCACTAAAAAACGGGGTGGGCTAAATCGCTGGTGCTGTTTGGGTAGATCGAATTTTTGCAGGCGTGCGAGCGGTAGGCTATTTTGAATTAAGCTGGCCGAGCGCCCAAAGACCTTGGCTGCCATGCGTTGATCAAGCATGGTTTTGGTGGCTTGGGAAATTGCGATTTCCTCGCCAAATAGTTGGGTGTAGACAATGTTCATCAAGCGTCGTACTAATGGCCGCGTAACCCACATGGCATTGACATGAATGGTGCGGACAAGTTTGGGATAGTGGCTGGGGTGGAGTAATTTTTGCAAACTAATGAAAAATTCAACTCGCTCAACATGGGTGTGAATGATATCAACGGCTTGTGCTTGAATCAGTTGATTGAGCAACGCACTGAAGCGCACCATATCGTAGCGCAATTTGCTGCGTTCTTGCACCATAATTCTGGTTTCAATGCCCTCATCGGCCAAGGTTTTGAGCCAACGCTGCTCCGAAGGTGCATTAAACCGATGAATTCCACACAAAATTGGCCGAAAACGGCTTTTATCTAAAGCTCGTGCTACTTCGATGCCAAATAAGGCTGAGCCGCCAGCACCTTCGGCACTCGCAAAGCCGGTAATCACTTGAGCGACAGTTATTTTACGCATACAATTTGCTACTTTGCTCCTCGTAACCAATCGCCAACCGCCGCCCGAATCTGCTTGGGCAAACGTTCAAGTTGGCTTTGCAAGGCGGGAATGCTGCTGCGCATCATGGTTTTAATCGAGCCACGGGCAGCGAGGGTTTGTTCAAAGGCACTAATAATGTTGCTGCTATCGATCGATTCAATCGGAATTTGGTAATCAGCCAAGCCAAGCATGTGCATCACGCCTGCCGATTTGTGCAAATAGCCAATCACAAAGCTGGGTGTGGCCGTACTCAAGGCGAAAATTGCCGAATGCAAACGCGTTGCAATCAGTAGATCAATCTGGCTGTAGAGTTGTTTGAGCATGGCTGGTTGCAGGCGATCATCAATAAAAGTGATTGGCGTAGTGGCTGGCAGTTGAGCGATTAAGCGCCGCGCCACCACGCGATCATCCTCAGCCTCGCTGGCCCCAACGCATTGGGCAAACAGCAAGATATGCACATCATCACACTGG
The DNA here is from genome assembly GCF_003512625.1 of Herpetosiphon sp. NCBI lineage: Bacteria > Bacillati > Chloroflexota > Chloroflexia > Herpetosiphonales > Herpetosiphonaceae > Herpetosiphon > Herpetosiphon sp. The sequence goes on from NZ_DOPT01000027.1 coordinate 43,509, forward strand.
CCGATATGTTGAATCAAATCGAGCAAGGCTTGCTCATAACGTTGGCCATGGCTAAACCCCGAGCCTGGGTGCTGAATGCCAAAATCCATCGCCGTGATGCCAACGACTAAAGCAGGGCGTTTGGCTGGTTGCCACCAACGGGCCAAATAGTGCTCGGCTTGGGCTGGCTCGACGGTTGGGCAGTTGAAGGCGACATCAGGCACAACCTGAACTGATTGATTAACCCCGATGCTATAGAGATAGTGCTGCGAACGTTCTTCGCGGGCATAGGCTTGGACTGAGCGATTGACCAACCATGCCAACAGCAGTTGGTTGATTTTGCCAGTGACCGGCCCAAACGATTGCGGCAACATTACTAGCGGCTTGCCCATGAGCACGGGCAAGGCCACGCCCAACCACACCCAAATGTAGTTCAGGTCGAAGGCTTTGGTCGCATACAAATAGCCGCCGCCAATCGCTGCCGTAACATCGGCCTCAAAATAATGCTCAAGTAATTCACGCCAATCGCTGGTTTTGGCTGGCTTGAGTTTGATGCCTGTCCAGCGATAGATCAGGCTGATGCCAACCAACCAGATTGCCAGCCCCAGCATCAGCCATTTACGCCGTGGCTTGGGTGCATCTTTGATCAAATTGGTTTTATGCTCATGGATCGACAAAATATAGGGAACATCAGCAGGCAGCCATTGCGGCGGATCAGGCTGATTGATCACATAGCTCAAATCGGCATGGGGAAACGCGGCTCGTAAATGGGCCAACGATTGCTCAAGTAAGGCCAAATCGCCAGCATTTTGCGGCGAATGGGCATTCAATAATAAAACCTTCATCGCATCACTTTCTTATAGGTCAGCCAAGCTCCATAACCATACGAGATAAACAGGGCAATTTCGGTGATCATGTTAATAATCGCTACGCCATGCAGACCATACAACGGAATCACCACAAAATTGCCGAGAATGCTAATTGTGGCCCCGATGGTTTGCAATTTAACTCGTAACGGCTGCTGATCGTTGGAAACCATAAAGGTCGCCCAGCAGAAATTCAGGCTTTTGAGCAATGGAATGATGGCCATGATTTGCAACAACGGGATGGCATCGGCATATTGTGGCCCATACATCAGATTGATAATCCAATCGGAATGCCAGGTGAGCAGCGCCAACCATGCCAAGCCGTAGAGAATGCTCAAGCCAATTGCCAAGCTAATCACGCGGCGATAGAGTGGTGAGCGCGGCGGATGCTTGACGATCATCGGTAGCAAGATTTGGGCGGTAATACTGGGCACTAAAAAGGTATTATTGATAATTGCTAGTGGTGGCGCATAAATCCCTGAATTGATCGTTGGTAGCAGCAAAGCCACCAAAAACAGATCAACCCGCAAGGTCAAATAGGCCATCACCTCGGAGATAAAGTAGAAACGCGCCTCGCTAATTGTATTGATCCATTGGCGTGGTTGCCAAACCCAGCGCAAAATGCCATGCAAGTAGTAGACACTCAGGCCAAAGCCCAAGGCTACCGCGATACAACGATAGATCACCACGGTGGAAAATGGCAAGTTGGGGGTAAACCAAATCGGCACAAACAAACTTAGCGCAACCACAATTTGCAAACTTGAGGCTTTGAGCACTTGAATTGAGGCTCGCAAGGCGGTATCAGCGGTGCCTACCAATAAATCGCCAATAATTCCGGCACAAGCCAAGGCAATGAGGTGCGGGGTAAATTCAGGGCTGCGCATACTGACAAATGGTGCAGCGGCCAATAACAGGCCTGCCAGCACAAACCCCCGTAAGGCAAACACCCGACTTACCGATTTGTTGAGCTTTGTACGATCCGTGCTTTGACGCAATAGCCAATTATCCAAGCCTAGGTTGGCTAAAATAATCAGTGGGTTGAGCAAGGCATACAGCGAGTTAAACAAGCCATATTGCTCAGCACCCAAGCGTCGTGCCAAAATAATTTGGGTGAAAATCCCCAACACCCGCGCCAGCATGACCCCGCCAACCCCAAAGCTGATCTGAAAAAGCCGAGCGCGTGGCAATTTGGCAGGGGCAGGGGCTTCGGCCACACTGGCTTGCGTTGGCGTAGATTCCTTAATCATTGCCAAACTCGCTATTTGGTTGAGGTTGAGTCAAGTGCCTGGTTCGCATAAGATTCCTCGTAGCCTGCTCGCCAACGTAGCGCCAACGCCGACCATGCATAGTCAGTCGCTCGTTCAAAGCAGGCTTGGCGATTAGTTGTACTCCAGGTTGCTAGCACAGCTTGCAGGGTTTGAGCTAACGCCAATGCATCACCAGCCGGAGCGATCAACCGATCAGCAGCAAAATTCAAGACAAGCCGCCGATCGCCAACATCGCCAGTAACTGGGGGAATTCCCAAGGCCAAGCTTTCAAACAGCTTCAAGGGCGAACGGGCTTGTGCCACCATATCATCATACACTGGATCAACCGTCACATTGGCAAGCGCCATCCACATGGGAATGCTGCGCCGATCTTGATGCCCAAGACAGAAGATGCGATCGTGGTAGCCATGGTCGCGAATCCAAGTTTGAACATAACCCAGATCTTCGCCGCCACCAACGAGCACCAGTCGAATCAGAGGATCATGCTTTAATTGTTGATCAAAGGCTTCGAGCAAAAGGTTGATTGGGTGGTTGTGCAGGGCGATTGTGCCAACATAGGCGATCACCTGCATTCCATCCAAACCTAAACTTGTGCGCAAGCCTGCCAAAACTGCTGGCTCTGGCGCTTGGAACAAGCTCAAATCAACGCCGTTGGGCACATAGACAATGTTGGCAACCCGCGCAGCAAGCATTCGCGCCGCTAAGGCTTGGGTATTGACGGTTACGCCTTGGGCTAAACGCGGCAAGAGCCATTGCCAAAAGCCAAACACCATACGCTGCGCTTGGTTGGTCAGGCGATTGCTACCAACTTCATCATCGTCGCAATCGACCCAAAAGCGTTGACCACGCCCCAACAACACCCCCAAAATCGCCGCCAAACCATTGACAGGTTGTGGTTTGCCAAGGTGGTAAATCTCAGCGGGCGAGCAGAGAATGGCCCACAGCATGCCTAATGTGGCACGAATCAAGACCGCTAGCAACTGCAAGGGTGAAAATGGCAGTACCTCGCCATGGCGTTTGCGCGAGTGCATCTGGCCAACATACCAAATTTCAACTCCATCCTGCACAAAGCGGCGTTGTTGACATTGTTCTAAATCGGGGTGCAAGGCCAAGATGCGTACCTGATCGCCTTGGCGCACCAATTCCTTGGCCAGATTAAAGTAGCGCTGACCCGAAGGTCGTTCAATACCCATCGTGATCAGAAAAACGACCCGCCGCATTATTTGGCCCCAATTCGTTCAAGGCAATTGATCAGATGTTCCCAGCCATGCAATTGTTGGCCGCGTTCAGCGTGGACGGCGGCAGTCATCGGGGCTTTTAATTCAGCCTGAAAATAGCGCAGAATCGCTTTGGCTAGGGCAACTTCATCCTGTGGCGGCACGACTAAGCCATTCACGCCATCGCGCACAACTTCGTGCAAACCGCCAACCCGCGTGGTGATGACCGGCTTGCCTAGCCCAAAGGCCAATTGCACGACCGCGCTTTGGGTCGCCGAAATGTACGGTAGCACGACCACATCGGCTAAATCGAAATAGGGGCCAAGCTCTTCGTTGGGCACATAGCGATTGACAAAGGTGACATTGGCTTCAACCCCATATTCGCGGGTATAGCGCTGATAAAACTCTGGCGAAGCCCAAAACTCGCCAACCACCAGCAAATGCACAGGCCGCTCTTGCACCACCAACGGCAAGGCTTGAATCAAATATTCTAAGCCTTTGTAAGGCCGTATAAAGCCAAAAAATAGCAAAATATCGTGATCGCTGGAGATGCCAAGTTGGCCACGCAAGCGCTCAATTGCCGCCGAATCGGTATGCTTGGCAACTTCTTCAAAGGTTGGCAGTTGCGATTTAAGCACAGCTGCTTGCGGCAACAATGCTTGGGCACGATGCAAATCTTGGTCGCTATGCACAATCAAGGCATCGCCCTGTTTGAGCACCGTTGAAGCCATGCGCCGATCCAAAAAGCCACCGCCATCGTGGGGCATGACATTGTGGCAAATATAGACAATTTTGGCTTTGGTGTGTTTTTTCAGCCAGCGCGAAATATAGCTGAGCGAAGGTGTCCAGTAGGGAACCCACCATTGCAATACCACCAAATCTGGATTATCGGCGCGAATTTTGCGGCACAAGCGCCACCAGGTAATTGGGTTGGTAGGGTCAAGCACATATTCGCATTCGACCCGCAACGGCGTAGCACTGGGGTCTTTATCGGTTTTACCAGGGAAAAGCCAGCGCGGATATTGGCGGGTATACGAATAAAATCGTACATGATGGCCAACTTCGCGCAAATGTTTGACCAACAGCGTGGTGTAATGAGCAATCCCCCCACGGTAGGGATAGGTTGGTCCAACCACACATAGTTTCATTGTTGCGCCTTTACTGCAAAAATCACCACTCCATCGCGCTCGTAGACAATTGGAAATTGTTCAGGACGATAGCGGAGTGCTTGGGTGTTGAGTTGAATTTTTTGAGCATTTTTGCCCATATGCGGCCCAGTATAAATATAATCAACCTGATGCTGTTGCAGCAAGGCAAGGCCTGCGGCAGTCTCTAGGTTGGTGGTGCGTAATGCATCGTATAAGGCGTAGACTTCGCGATCAAGTTGCGGATTAATCGCTTTTTCCGAGCCATAGGTCAGTGGTGGAATGGTAGTTTGGCGACCAGTCAGGAAGGGAATCCACATGCCACCATCATCGGCAATAATTAATGCATCGCCATAGCTAAAAAGTCCATTAATCAGAAAGCGAGCTTCTGACTCAGTTGTAGTGCGAATCCAGTGCATCGCTTGCTCATCAGCCCGTGTCAATAAACGATTTTGCTCGTTGACAATCGCAGTTTGCCATGGTGTAGACCACACAATCAGCCCATATAAGCCGATCAGAGCCAAGCCTTTGACATACCATTGCTGGTTAAAGCGCTCCAGCACAAGGCCCAAGGGATAGGCTGCTAATGGAATCAGCGTCAGATAGAGCATAATTGAAACGGCGAATCCGCTAATAATGCCGCTAATTGGTAAGTTAAAGACATAGGGCACTGCCAAAATCTGAAGCCCAAGGCTCCAAACCACCAGTAACAGCATACGCCAAGCCCGTTGGGCACAAGCCAACCAAATCCCGACAACGGCCAACAGCATAATTGGAGCTTTAATATAGGTTGGCACAATTTGGTCGAGGGTTGCTACCGTTGTGGCATAGCCAACGCTATAACCAGTCACATAGTTACGGGCAATCGCCGTAAGTTTACTTTGAATAATGGTATACAGCCATGGTGCTGCGATCAGAGCGCTTGCAAGGCTAATTGCTGTTGCACGTAAGCTGATTTGCTTCAAATTGGTTAAGCTTGGCTGGCGGGCTAATAAGGCTAAAATGCCGAAACCAACCATAACCACCGCAAATATCGTGACTAAATAATGAGTCAGCAGCAAACTTGTCGTTAGCACGCTGGCGAGACCAACCAATTTCCAACTAAACTGTGGATATTCCAACACTAGCAGCCAAATGACCACCAAGCCTACTAAAATAACTTGGCCAATCAATTGGGTAAAACGGCTCCAATTGACATAATATGCGGGCATGAGGTTGTAGAAGCTGGTCAAGCCAAAGGCGATTAAGCCCACACTTGGCCGATTGCTCAAGCGACGGCCCAGTAAATAGGCCATCACGCCGGTGGCAATGCCCAGCAGTTGACCTGTGTAGAGCACGCTAGTGGTGGCGGGCAGTTGGCTCCACCATGCCAAAAAGGCGCTATTGGCATGAAACCCATAGTGGTAGCTGAAGGTGTTTAAATCAGCATAGGGCTGCCATGTCTCAAAAATACCACCATGATCTAAAAAAAGTTGGGTGATGATCGTATGGTGATAGGCATCGTTCCACTGGGCTACGCTCAATTCGCGTACAGCCAACAAACGCTGAAGGATACTGACTAGCGTGATGCTCAGCAAGATCCAGGCATGGCTGCTGATGCGGATTTGTTTGAGTTGGGCAAGGCGGGTATTCCAAGCTGACCGTGGCTCAGGCCAGATTGTCAACAATAGCCCAAGCAACGCATAGCCAACCACAACCCAACGATTAATTGATAGGCCTACGATGTGAAAGAGATTGAATAAAATTGGTGGTAAGGCAATGCCCACGGCCCAGCTCAAAGCCCAACGCTCGCTGCGAGTGAGCACATGCTGCGGGGTAAGCCAGCGAATTGTAGCCCAGCCAGGTAGCCCAATCACCAAAAGCACAAAGCTACCAAAGCCAATAATTGGTTGAGCATTAGCTACGAGCCAGTCGAAGCTTGCAGCAAGGCCAAAGCTGAACAATGCAAGCAGGATGGCTACCCCTGCACTAAGGCTGGCGATAACCGTTTGATAGCGTTGCCAAGTTGATTGATTGGCTTGGGTTAAATGCTGGGAATCGATCTGCATGCATTGTGGCCTTTAATTCATGTGACAGGTGTCACAACGTGGCGAGTATAACAATAGCCTAAAACGCTGTCAAACCTTGGGGCTTGAGTTGCGCTAGGCTATTGCCTTGATTGCCAAATTATGCTTGTACTACTGGGCGAACTTTAACATCGCCCGCGTAAACCGTATGTAGTTGACCATCGCTGCTGCGCACTTGCAACCCGCCATGCTGATCGACCGATTCGGCCACGCCAGTGAAATTGTGGCTGCTCAACTCAACTTCGACGGTTTGGCCGAGCGTGGTTAAACGGCTGAGCCAGGCTTGGCGTAAGGCTTCGCGGCGGCCACTGCGTAAGCTCAGATACTGGCGATCGTAACTTTGTAAAATTGCCCGTAACAAGGCCGCCCGATCAACATCCTTGCCACATTCCAAGGCCAGCGATGTAGCCGCTTGGTTGATGCTTGGATCTTCGGTTGGCTGCCAATTGACGTTGATACCGCTCCCAATCACGGCCCAGCGTAGCCGTTCGGGGCCAGCCGTTTCTAGCTCAACCAAAATGCCCGCCAATTTCCGCCCATTAATTAACAGATCGTTGGGCCATTTTAGCTCGACCTTGCAATTGGTTTCGCGTTCGATTGCTTCGCTAATTGCCACCGCCGCCAGCATGGTCAATAAAAAGCTTTCGCTTGGCAAGAGCCAGGTTGGGCGTAACAGTAGCGAAAGCAACAAACTGCTGCCAGCTGGAGCGCTCCAAGTGCGTCCGCGTCGCCCACGGCCAGCGGTTTGTTCGTTGGCCACAATCACCAAGCCCTCGGAGACTCCTGCAAAAGCACGTTCACGAATGAGGCTGTTGGTTGAGGCAGTTTGTTCGAGTCCAAGCAATTCTTGGCCAATAATCAAAGTTTCTAGCTGATAACGGGCTGGTTCGATAATTGTTTGTTCAAATGATGTCAGCATAGGCGCGTTAACCGTCCCTGTTGTAAATGCCAAATCTCGCCAGCAAATTGCTGAATAAAGCGCCGATCATGCGAAACCGCAATGATTGGCCCAGCAAACTGATTGAGCGCAGCCTCGAATTGCTCTAAAACATCAAAACTTAAGTGGTTGGTTGGTTCATCAAGCAACAACAAATTAGCGCGTGCGGCAATCAGTCGGGCTAATTGTAACTTATGCAACTGACCTGTGCTAATGCTGCCAACCGCCCGATTGACTTCAGCATAGCGGAATAAGCCTGACCAAACTAGCTCGTTGATCAGATCTTTATTAAAGCCCAGCAAACCTTCGCGATAGGCTTCAAATAGGCTTTGCTCAGGCTTGGGGCGCTGATATTCTTGGCGTAAATAGCCAATTTGTAGGTTTGGGCCATAGCGAATTTGGCCTGTGCTTGGTTGCAAATCGCCGGCAATCAGGTCTAGCAAGGTGGTTTTGCCGCTGCCATTGGCTCCCGTAATCAGGATGCGTTGGCGGGGCCGTAATTCCAAATCGATCTGTTCGAGGATTGGCTGTTGCTCACGCTGATAGCTCACGCCTTCGATCGACAGCATTTGTTGGCTACCATCGGGGCTGGGATTAAAGGTTGGGTTGATCGCCAGTGGTTTGGGTGGCTCAGGAATTGGATCTGCCAAAATGCGCTCAAGCGCTTGTTGGGCTGAACGCAGATTACGTGAAACCGCCGCCGCCACATTTTCGCCCTTGGAATGATAAATAAAACCATCGTTATCACGCGGCGCTCGATTATGGGCAACTTGTTGATTTTGGGCTTTGGCTCGCATTTGTAATTGGCGAATTTCGACCTGCTGCCGTTGATAATCAGCTTCCCAGCGTTCGCGTTCAGCTTGCTTGGCGGCAAAATAGGCGCTGTAGTTACCAGGATACGTTTTGAGTTGATGGGTATGTTCATCAAGCTCAATAATTGTGGTTGCCACTTGATCAAGAAACGCTCGATCGTGTGAAACCACCAAGATTGCCCCGTTATGGGCTTGGAGCCACGTTTCAAGCCATGCACTAGCCTGATGATCAAGGTGATTGGTTGGTTCATCGAGCAATAACACATCGGGGTTGCTAATTAGCAGCGCGGCCAAACCAAGTCGGGTTTTCTCGCCGCCCGATAGCGCTTGGACTGAGCGTTCTCGGGGCACATGGCTTAAGCCCAAGCCCGCAAGCACCTGATCAATTCGGTAATCCAGTTCGTAGCCACCACGCAACTCAAAGCGCTCGGCCACATCGCCATAACGTTCTAAAAGATCGGCAAGTTGATCGGGGTCGGCATGGGCCATTTGGTTGCTTAATTGCTCAAGCTGTTGGCCGAGTTGGCTGAGTTGTTGTTGGCTAGCTGCCAGTAATTGCTCAACATTCAGCTCGCTAGGGGTGATTAATTGCTGAGTTAAATAGCCATATTCACAGCCCTCGCCCCAGCGAATTGTGCCAGCATCGGCTTGCTCTTGACCAATAATTAAGCGCAATAAGGTCGATTTACCAACGCCATTTGGGCCAACGAGGCCAATTCGTTCGCCACGATTGATAATTAACGCGATATCGCTGAGGATTTGCTGTGGGCCATAGGCTTTGTTGAGGTTGTTAATCTGCAATAACATATGTTCGATGATCTCCTAGCTTGATTTATAGTGCCTAAACGTTGGTTTTCGATCATCAAACAGTTGATTTCCATTGGTATAACTCCCTAAAATAATCAATAACTCAAGCTTAGCATGAGTGGCAACTACCCAACATCAGACAAAAGAAGGAGGAATATAAAATCAAAAGGCAGAAATCAAAAGGCAAAATAGTAGAAGCTAGGGATCAGGATTCAGGGGTCAGAACGGGCAGCTAAAATCCAGTATACATAGTGAGAATAGCAGAATAATCATCAAAATCTGTGCTCATCTGTGGCTAAAAACAAGCCTTCGCGTCCTTCGTGCTCTTCGTGGTTTCGTTTTTCGTGCTCTTGGTGCCTTTCGTGGATCAATATCGTGATTTTCGCATACTTGCATAGCACAGCACATCGCAGTAGAATGAGCACTAATTGAATCTGGTACGGCAGGCTCCGTACATTAAGCAAATGTTCGGGAACGTTGGGTTCTTGGACGTTTTTTGTAGGCAGCAGGAAACGGCCTGTTGCCAAGGACAAATGTGCTATGCAATGGAAATTAGCACTTCATCGGCCTATTGCTCCGCGTGCGAGCAATGAAGAAACTTTGCGCCGTAACATGCGCTTAGGAGTGGCCAATGGAGTTTTATTTATTTTAGCCGACGCATTTAGCGATGCGAATTTGGTTCTGACGGTATTTGTACGCGAGCTGGGCGCTGCGCCGTGGGTAGTTGGCTTGTTGCCATCGCTCAAATCGGGCGGCTGGCTGCTACCACAATTGTTGAGTGCTGGCCGTTTGCAAGGCATGACCTACAAATTGCCAGTCTATCGCCAAGTCGGAATTGTGCGCTTTTTTATTTGGCTGGCGATGGTTTTGGTAGTCTGGAATGCAACTAGTTTGCCAGTTTGGGTGCTGTTGCCGCTGTTTTTGCTAGGCTATGCGCTCTACAATTTTACGGGTGGATCTGGCTCGGTGGCTTTTCAGGAAGTTGTGGCCAAAACGATTCCTGCCCGTCAGCGCGGCAAATTTTTCGGAGCACGCAATTTAATCGGCGGTTTGCTCTCGTTTGCCTTGGTTAGCCCTTTGGTTGGTTGGTTGCTGAGCCGTTCCAGTCCTTTGCTATTTCCCCACAATTATGGGGTTTTGCTGTTTATTTCGTTTGTGTTGATTGGCTTTGGGATTATTTCGTTTAGCCTATTTGCCGAGCCGCCGACAACCAATCCGCCTGCGGCGATTTCGACCAAGCAGATGTTTGCGAAAATTCCGGTGTTGCTCAAGAGTGACCGCAATTTTCGCCAATATGTGCTTTCGCGCATGGTCACCCGTTTGGGTGGCTTGGCTGACCCTTTTTATATTTTGTATGCCCGTGAAGTATTGAATGTGCCACCACGCATGATTGGGGTCTATTTGGCGGTACGAGTGTTCTCGGCAGCACTATCGAACCTCTTTTGGTCGCGGGTTGGCGATCAACGGGGCAATCGTTTGTTGATTGTCTTAACTGGTGCGTTGATCATCACCGTGCCAACGTGGGCTTTGTTGGTGATGCCATTTGCCAGTATTTTGGGGCCAGAAGCCTTGGGTTGGTTTTTTGGCGTAATTTTCTTGTTGATCGGCCTAAGTGTCGATGGCTCGAACACTGCTAGTTTAACCTATGTGATGGAGTTAGCACCAGCCGAGCAACGTCCAGTCTATGTCGGTGTTTGTAATACCTTGATGGGCATCGCGACCTTTTTTCCGGTGCTGGGTGGGGTGTTATTGGCCCAATTCGGCTATTTACCCTTGTTTTGGATTAGTGCGGCCAGCGCCTTTATTGGTTTGTTGCTCTCGCGCCGCTTGCCTGAGCCACGTATCCACGAAGAACGTAGAGCATAGAGCAACGAAGCATGTGGCTATAGGCTATAGGCTATTTGTAATGGTTCATTGGGTTAACAGCCAGTTTTCGTTCCCTCACCCCCGACCCCTCGCCCACTGCGGCGGACGAGGGGCGTTTGGTTTGATGGTTCCCCCTCGCCTGCCGGACGGGAGAGGGGTGAGGGAACTAGTCTCGCATCTCTCTGCGCCGCTGCGTTAAATTTCATCCTTCATCCTTTCTGCTCTATGGTATGATGGCGCAAATCGATAGCTGAGAGCCAGCCCCCGTTTTGGAGTGCAAGGAGGCATTGCAATGCTACGTGGCCTGATGATGGACTATCCGCTGACCGTTGATCGGTTGCTCGACCACGCTTATAAACTCTACCCCCACAAACGCGTGACAACCAAGCAACCTGATGGCTCAATCCACCGCTATTCGTTCGCCGATCTCTACCACCGTGTGAAGCGCTTAGGCAATGTGCTGCACAAACTTGGCATCAACCAAGGCGATCGCGTCGGCACGTTTGCTTGGAACAATTACCAACATCTTGAACTCTACTATGCAATTCCTTGTGCTGGCGCGGTTTGTCATACCTTGAATATTCGGCTTTCAACCGAGCAACTGGCCTATATCATCAATCATGCCGAAGATAAGGTGATTTTTGTTGATGCAACCTTGTTGCCATTGTTCTCCAAGCTTGCCGATAATATTCCTGCGGTCGAAACCATCGTTTTGATCAATGCCCAACCTGGCATCGAAACACCCTTCCCGAATGTGTTGCATTACGAAGATTTGATGGCCCAAGTCGAGGCTGAATTCGACTGGCCTGTCACTGACGAGCGCCAAGCGATGGGCTTGTGCTACACCAGCGGCACAACCGGCAATCCCAAAGGCGTGTTATATAGCCATCGTTCGCTCTATTTGCACACGATGGGCGAAAATCAAGCCACAGCCTTAGCCTTTACTCCCGATGATATTGTGATGCCCGTCGTGCCTCAGTTTCATGCGATGGCGTGGGGATTGCCCTACTCGGCCATGTTTGCTGGCGCAGATTTGGTGATGCCTGGCTTGCACTTGAATCCAGTGGCCTTGGCCGATTTGATTGCCGACGAAAAAATCACCTTCCCCGCTGGTGTGCCGACCATTTGGACGGCGATGTATCAAGAATTACGCGCCAATCCCCGCGATTTTTCGCATGTGCGCTGTTTGGCAGTTGGTGGTGCAGCTATGCCACGCGGCTTGATCGAAGCCTACGAACGCGATTTCGGCGTGCCTGTGTTGCATGCTTGGGGCATGACCGAGCTTTCGCCCTTGGGCACAATTTCAAGCTTGCAACCGCAACATCGCCAACTAAGCGACCACGAACGCTGGGATTTACGTGCCAAACAGGGTTATCCAATCGGCGGAGTCGAATTGCGGATCGTCAATGATGCTGGCGAGGAATTGCCGTGGGATGGTACAACGGTTGGCGAGTTGCAGGCGCGTGGCCCGTGGGTTACCGCTGGCTATTACAAAGTTGAGCCAACCGCCGAGCATTTTACCGCCGATGGTTGGTTTCGCACTGGCGACGTGGCTACAATCAACCACGAAGGCTATTTGGGAATTACCGACCGCACCAAAGATTTGGTTAAGAGCGGCGGCGAATGGATCTCATCGGTTGAGCTGGAAAATACCTTGATGGGCCATGCCAAGGTCACTGAGGCGGCGGTGATCGCGATTCCCGATGAGCGTTGGAGCGAGCGCCCGTTGGCCTGTGTGGTGCTGACCAAAGATGCAGGCGAGGTTGAGCCGAGTGAACTCTTGGAGTATCTTGAGCCGTTGGTGGCCAAATTCTGGCTACCTGAACGAGTTGTGTTTGTAAGCGAAATTCCCAAAACCAGCGTGGGCAAATTCGATAAAAAAGTGCTACGTGCCCGCTATGCCAATGGTGAATTAGGCTAATTAAACAAAAACAGGGCGGATGTTTCATCCGCCCTGTTGATCTATTAATTGGGGTTTAACAGACTGTTTCCCCAAAACATGCTTCGAGGAGGCTACGAACTTGGGTTTGATGTTGCTGCCACCAGCCACGCCCACCCAGCACTTCGACAACCGTAATAACCTCGTTTAGTTGATAACAGGTAGCCTCAATCCCATCCGAGCGCACAATCGAGATGCTATGCTCATCGGTATTAGGCGAAATTTTGATTGTATATGTTTGAGTTTCAATGACCATGCTCATTTGTTTACTACTACCCTTTCGTGAGTGCTATTCACCTTTACTCCCCTGATGGTTGGAAACGTTTTCTCAACCAGAAGGACTATGGTTTTAGAGTACAATTTCAAGTTAACCAACTAATTTACCCAATCTGTTTCGTTGTAAGTAGAACGTTTTGGTAATGGCCAACGTTCCTAGAAAATATTCTTTAAGCTACTCTTTAACATTGCGCTAACAGTAGTTACTGGTTGGTCTAGGCTAACGTCAACCATGCCAAGGATAAATCTATGCCGCACTTTCCCAATTATTTTCTTTGGGGCAGATCAACCACTGCCTCGCACATTGCAGGCACTTGGCACAATGTTGGCAACGGTGAGAGCTTTTGGAATAACATTGCCAACACGCTAGCGACGATTCGCCCCAAGCATAATGGTTAGCTTGCCAACGATCGCTATCACCTCGATCGAAGCAAGCAAATATCGATCCATGGCTATGTATGTATGATTAAGAGTTTTAGGCTACTAACGAGGGGAATTTAGGCTTAGGGGCCAAATTTGATCCACGAAGGACACGAAGCAGCACGAAACTGGGATTAGGGGCTATATTTAACCACGAAGAGCACGAAGCAGCATGAAGTTCAAACTATTGGTAGATATCAAACTTAGCGATCTTCGAGTTCTTCGCGGTTAATAACGTATGTTCTATGCTCTATGTTCTATGTTCTGTTTACTGCCCCAAAATCAAGGCAAACATCAATGGTGCAACAATTGAAGCATCGGATTCGACAATAAATTTAGGCGTGGTTGGCTCTAATTTGCCCCAGGTGATTTTTTCGTTGGGCACTGCACCCGAATACGAGCCATAGCTGGTCGTTGAATCGCTGATTTGGCAGAAATAGCCCCACACTGGTACGTTGCCCATTTGCATATCTTGGTGCAACATTGGCACAACACAAATTGGGAAGTCGCCAGCAATGCCGCCGCCAATTTGATAGAAGCCAATTGAATGAGTTTTGCTGATTTCGATATACCATTCGGCCAAATAGGCCATGTATTCGATCCCAGTTCGCACTGTATGAATATTCTTGATTTCGCCTTGGATACAGTGAGCTGCATACATATTGCCAGTCGTTGAATCTTCCCAGCCTGGCACGATGATTGGCAGGTTTTTCTCCATCGCGGCGTACATCCACGAATCTTTAATATCGATTTGGAAATATTCTTCTAAAACGCCTTTGCGCAAAATTCGATAGAGAAATTCGTGGGGGAAATAGCGTTCGCCCGCTGCATCAGCCGCAGTCCATTCATCGACCAAGGCGCGTTCCAAGCGGCGCATGGCTTCTTCTTCGGGAATACAGGTGTCAGTGACCCGATTCATATGGCGAACCAACAGCGCAGCTTCATCATCGGGCGTTAAATCGCGATAATGCGGCACCCGTTCGTAGTAATCGTGAGCCACTAAATTGAATAAATCTTCTTCGAGGTTGGCTCCGGTACACGAAATAATCTGCACTTTATCTTGGCGAATCATTTCGGCCAACGAGATTCCCAATTCGGCGGTGCTCATCGCACCAGCAAGGGTAATCATCATTTTGCCGTTGTTTTCAAGGTGGCGCACATAGGCATCGCTGGCATCGATCATGGCTGCCGCGTTGAAGTGGCGAAAGTTATGGCGCAAAAAATCGCTGATAGGAGTCGTGCTCACAAGCTACCTCTTTTGTTGATAAAGCAAATCTTAAGGCGCTAGATCGAGCCAGCGCCGCCGTCTATTGTACCGCAGGCTGAGGCTTATTGTGCTAAAACTAAGGCAATCCGTTTGCGATCTGGGTCGATCGATTGAATGCTAACATCGACAATATCGCCAACACTCAAACTCAGGCCACGGGGAATTTGCGAACGGTGCAATAAGCCATCGTGCTTAACCCCCAAATCGATAAATGCGCCCCAATCGACGACATTGCGCACTGTGCCTTTGAGCTGCATGCCCGGCTGCAAATCTTCAAAAGCCAGCACATCGCTGCGCAAAATTGGTGCTGGCACATCCTCGCGGGGGTCGCGACCTGGCCGCAGCAGTTGGTCAATAATATCACTCAGGGTTGGTACGCCTGTGCCCAATTCCGCCGCAAGGCTATGCAATGGCTGATTTTTCAAATCTTCCAAGCGTTTGATTCGTTCGTTGCGGCCTGTTTTGGCGTTAATATTCAGCTTGTCCAACAAATTACGGGTAACCGTATAACTTTCGGGGTGAATTGCGCTGGCATCCAAGGCTTCATCGCCATCGCGAATTCGCAAAAATCCGGCGGCCTGTTCAAAGGCTTTTGGCCCAAGCCCTTTGACCTTTTTGAGTGCAACCCGCGAACGAAATGGGCCATGTTCCTCGCGATGGCTGACAATTTGAGCCGAAAGTTTGGGGCCAATCCCGGCAACATAGCGTAAAAGCGCAGGCGAAGCGGTGTTGACATCAACCCCAACATTATTAACTGCGCTCTCAACCACGCCATCAAGCGCATTGCCCAAGGCCGATTGATCAACATCGTGTTGATACATGCCTACGCCAATCGCTTTTGGCTCGATTTTGACCAACTCGGCCAAGGGATCTTGCACCCGCCGTGCAATCGAAACCGCGCCGCGCAAGCTGACATCGAGATCAGGCAATTCGCTGCGGGCAAGCGTACTAGCACTGTAAACACTGGCTCCTGCTTCGCTGACAATCAAATAGTGCAAACCAGTTTGGTGGCGAATCACATCGGCGACTAATTGCTCAGTTTCGCGCGAGGCCGTGCCATTGCCAATGGCAATCAAACTCACAGCATAGCGTTTGATCAAGCTTTGCAATTCTTGAAACGCCCGTTCACGCGCTGCCGCGCCGCTGTGAGGATAAATCGTGGCAGTCGTGAGCACATTGCCAGTTTGGCCGATAATCGCCACTTTGCAACCAGTGCGGTAGCCTGGATCAAGCCCGAGCACCACATTATTGGCGATTGGCGCTTGCAGCAACAACGAATGCACATTCTTGGCAAAGACGGTGATCGCATGGCTTTCGGCTTGCTCAGTCAAGGCGCGGCGCACATCGCGTTCAATTGCTGGCAAGAGCAATCGCTCAGCGCCATCGTGGATCGCCAAGCGCAGTTGCTCGGCCCAAGCTGAACGTTGATCAAGCGGAAAATACTTGGCAACCACATCAAACCAATCACGTTGATCCATCTGAATTTTAAAACGCAAAATATGTTCGGTTTCACCACGGTTGAGCGCCAACACTTGGTAAGGCTTGAGGCGGCTGGCCGTGCTCTCAAATTGATAGTAGGTTTGATATACGCCCTTGCTATCCTCGGCATCGGCGATTAACTCGCTGCGAACCACGCCCCAACGCAAAGCGCGTTCGCGAGTTTGACGGCGCACCTCAGGATGATCGCTGATTTGCTCGGCTACAATATCGCGTGCTCCAGCCAAGGCCTCTTCAATGCTGGCAACCTGTTCGTTGAGAAACTGGCGAGCGGTAGCATCAATCGGATCATTCGGCTGCATTTGAATAATTTCAGCCAAGCCTTCGAGGCCACGTTCGCGGGCTATGCTGGCGCGGGTACGGCGTTTGGGCTTGAACGGCGCATACAAATCTTCGAGGGTGGTTTTATCAGTAGCGGCGGCCAAGGCTTGGGCCAATTCATCACTCAAATTGCCTTGCTCGCGCAGAGCACTCAAAATCGCCTCGCGCCGCTCGTCAAGCTCACGTAAACGGGCAATTTGGCTTTGAATGCTGCGTAATTGTTCTTCATCCAAGCCACCAGTTTGCTCTTTACGATAACGAGCGACGAACGGCAAAGTATTGCCTGCATCGAATAATTGAATCGCAGCGGTAACTTGCTCGGCACGCACCGTCAAGCCTTTGGCAATTAAATGGGCATAATCCATGGAAATTCTCAATCTAGCTAAACGAATATGTTGAATGTTGAAACGACGAAGGACACGAAGAGCACGAAGGGGAGAAGGCTATAGGCTATCTGTAATGGTGTATTGGATTAGCAATGATGTCTATCCCTCACCCCCTGACCCCCTCTCCCGCAGAGCGAGGCGAGGGGGAAACACCGTATCATGAAGGGTGGAATACCCCTCGCCCGCCGCAGTGGGAGAGGGGCCAGGGGTGAGGGAATGGTAATCCAATACACCATTCCATAGCCAAAAGCCAATAGCCCTACGTCCCGATCCCCAACCCCCAACAACCGATCCCCAATTAATGCTATTCAGGGTTAAGTTGTGGGCGAACGAAAGGATTGCTGAATGTTGCGCCCCAAATGCTGCTGAGCGATTGGCCTTCGACGGTAATCTGTACCTGTTGCACACTACTGAACGAAGTTAACGCCAAGACCAAGGCATCAACCGCCGCCTGCGGATTGCTGGTTTGGCTGAATTCAGCGCTAAGATCAAGTTGAGCAACCCCATCAACAATCACCAAACGCCGTACTTGGCTGGCGCTCGGGATGGCACTACTAACAACATGACTATAACGGCCAGCTCCGCGAATCAGCTCATTGACGGTAGCGCGGGCCTCGGTTTTGGTGCTTGGCACAAGCCGCATCACCCGCACCCAACGGCCACTACTTTGCTGAAAATATAACGGCAAGAACGAAGTTGTGTTAAACTGACCATTTAAACCCTGCGGATTATCGGGGTTGACATTGGGACGATAGCGCAGGCCACCTAAATTTTGGCCTTGGACTTGAATTTGCACCTGCTTAACCTCTGGTTGCTCAGTCAAGGCCAACACAATCGAACGCAAACCCAAATCTTCGAGGCTTGAATTGCCAAACGTCGGGATACGGTTAAAATTAGCGGTAGCAATGCCATTATTCAAGCGTAGCCCAAGTAATTGGGTATCGCTGGGCAACAAACTACGCAAATCGCTGCGTGCACCTTGAATTAACTGTTGGATTGCGGCAGTCCGTGACTGACGAGTTGCCGCAATCTGGCGCGAGACTGGCACTAACACTTGGCCAGTGCTATCGGCAAAAAACAAGGTTAATTGATTAACCTCGCGACCGCCAGTTTCCTCGGTCGGCTGAGCAGTTGGCTCAGGG
Organism: Herpetosiphon sp.; assembly: GCF_003512625.1. Taxonomy (NCBI): domain Bacteria; kingdom Bacillati; phylum Chloroflexota; class Chloroflexia; order Herpetosiphonales; family Herpetosiphonaceae; genus Herpetosiphon; species Herpetosiphon sp. The sequence continues at coordinate 61,720 of NZ_DOPT01000027.1, forward strand.
ATCGGTTCAGGCGTTGGCTCGACAGTCGGCTCAACTGTTGGTTCGAGCGTTGGCTCAAGAGTTGGTTCAACAGTCGGTTCTGCGGTTGGTTCAAGCGTTGGCACGGCAGTTGTCGCAATTGGCGATAACGTTGGCTCAAAGGTTGGGAGATCGGTGGCAAACGGAATGCTAGGAGTAGCAGAGGCGACAATCACATCTTCAGTTGGCGGTACAATAACAAAGGTTGGCGATGCAAGAATCACCTGAGTGGTTGCAGAAGCCGATGACGTAGCAGAGACCGAGGGAGTGACGGTAGTGGTTTGAGCAATAACTTCGGCTGTTTGAGTTTGACGAACCGCTGCTGTGGCAAAGGCATTTGGCGATGGTGAAACCGTTAATGTTGGGCTATCGGATGTTGGCTGAAGCACTTGCGAGGTAGCGCTAGGCGTGGCAGGGTTATCGGGGTTGCTAAATAAAACAACGCCGCTAATCGCATAGGCCACAATAATTAAGCCAAGTAGGCCCACCAAGGTGGCATAAATGCGGCGATCGCGGGTCGATAAACCAGCCAGCCAGCCGCGCCAACCACCCACCGCAACTGGCGTAGGCGTGCTGATAACCTGCGCAACCGGCAGATCTTCACCTGCATATAATGGGCAACGCACATGGTTGCTACTTAGACAAAACGAGGCTTGGGGCACTGGGATGTCGTGAGCCTCACCCGTCATGTAGCAGCGGTGCTCCGGCGTAGGACTCGCGAAACGAATCGCACGATTTTGTTTAAGGCCCACATATGGGCAGTGATGCACTGGTTCCACGACGTTCCTCGTTCAAGCTCAACAAAGGCTTCTGACCGCCATTATACTCTACCAACCCTTGCCACAGAAACAGCGCTTGATTGCAGAAAGGTAACACATGCGGGTTCTGGTTCTTGCTGATATTCATGCTAACTTAGCCGCACTGGAAGCTGTTCTTGGAGCAGCAGGCGAGGTCGATTCGGTTTGGTGTTTGGGTGATACGGTTGGTTATGGGCCTCAACCAAATGAATGTGTTGCGCTCATGCGTGAACGCCAGCAAGCGATGTTGGTCGGCAATCACGACCTTGGTTGCCTTGGCACAATTCCCTTGACCAATTTTAATCGTGATGCTCGGATTGCCAATGAATGGAATGGCTTGCAATTAACCGAGGAGCATCGCGAGTTTTTGCTGAGCCTAAGCCCAATGCAACAGGTTAATGATATGGTTACCTTGGCGCACGGTAGCCCACGCGACCCTGTTTGGGAATATTTACTCGATACTGTCGGGGCAACCTATTCCTTCGATCATTTTAGCACACCGATTTGCTTTGTGGGCCATACCCATCAGCCTGTAATTTTTACCGCTGATATGCTTGGCGATCATTGCACTGCGACGATTCCAACCGACCAATTGGTGCTCAAGCTGCAACCTGATAAGCGCTATATCATCAATGCTGGTGGGGTTGGTCAACCCCGCGATGGTGATGCCCGTTCAGGTTGGGCAATTTATGACGATGAGCAACAAACGGTCAGCTTCCATCGCACAACTTACAATATTCGGCGCACCCAAACCTTGATGCTCGAACATGGCTTGCCCAATATTTTGGCAGCCCGTTTGAGTTTTGGCATGTAGCTATTTGCCCACACTTGGCAAGAAGATATTGGTAATCGGAGTCCAACTACGGGTTTCAGCGAGCGCATTCGTGCCGTTCCAACCACCAATGCTATAAATATCCCGAGCATTTGAAAGCACGAGGTGTTCGCTGATTGCATGGCCGGTGCGCAAATCGGTTGCATTCCAGATATTGTTTTGCAACACCAAAATAGCTTGGTCGCCCTCAGCTCCACCCACCAAATAGATCTGATTGGTGATATAAACCGCGCCAGCGTCAACTCGTGGGGCTGGCAGATCGGTTATTTTTTGCCATGTGCCAGTTTGTAAACGCCAGGTTCCAAGGCTGGGGCCAGTTGAGGTTTGGCCGCCGATCAATACAACATCGCCGCCACTTTGGGCAATGGCTGCATCACGTAAGGCCAATGGCATGGCCGGGCCTTGGCTCCAGCTTTGGGTATCGGGGCTATAAATAAAGCTGGTATCGGCGATGATCCCCTCATTCTCGCCGCCAAACACATAAACTTTGCCATCGATAGCGGCAATCATGGCATTGGCGCGTGGGGCAGGCATGGCTGGGCCAGTTTGCCAACGATTTTGGGCTAGGTCAAAAATCTCTAAAATATTACTAGCCGCACCATTTTTATCGCGGCCACCTGCTACATAAATTTGGCCAGCAATCTGCACTGCGCCGCTAGAGGCCACCGCCGTTGGCTTGCTAGCCAGTTCACGCCACGCCCCGGTTGCCAAATTCAATTGACGGGTATGCGCCACCACGCCAGTATCAGTGTTGCCGCCAATCACAATCAAACTATCGGCTAGAAAAACCCCGGCATGTTGGTAGGTTGGCTCGGGCAGTGCGGTCAGTGGTTGCCAAACATTGCTCACAAGCGTTGTCGCAGGCTGGGTGGTTGGCGTGATGTTGCCGCGTACCACAAACCAGCCAATTGCCACCACTGCCACAATCAGCCCAAATAGCACACCCAAAATCGCCAATGCATAGGCTCGGGGAATTGTAATTTGATTGGTTGGTTGGGTGATCACTGGGGTAATCGGATCGGGTGCTGGAGTTGTGATCGGCTGAGTCGTGCTAGGTATCTGCATTGGTTCAGGCGCGATTGGCTCATCAATTGGAATACTGACGAGCGGCTCGCTCTCAGGAATGCGCTCAGGCTCGGGCACTGAATTTGGAGTATTCAAAACCTCGATCAGGCCGCGCCGCACAGCCTCAAGCGTCGCCTCAGCCCGTGATAATACCCCCAGCTTAGCGTAGATATTGCGAATATGCACTTTGACTGTGTTGGGGCTGATGACCAGCGTATTGGCAATTTCGTTATTGCTTGCCCCCAGCGCGAGCTGGCGCAAGACCTCGATTTCACGCTCGCTGAGTGGTGATTGATCAGACATATTCCTCAATTCCTGAGCCAATTCTCCATCCATTGCATGGTAGCTGAACGCCGCAGCAAAGTCAAAGGTTTAATCAACAATCAGGGGCGGAATGTGGCCTAGGCTCATTCCTACCCCTGATTAAATGATGCTATAGGGTTATTTGCTTGGCTGTTGGTCTGAATCGGTTAGCGTTTCAGGTTGATCATCATCAGGTTGATCATTATCAGCCTGATCATCGTCATCATCAACTTGATCATCATCAGCCTGATCATCGAATTCATCGTCATCGTCATCATCGTCATTGCCAATCCCCAACGATTGTTTGGTCATCAGCAAGGCGGTGCGGCCACGGAGCATCAAGTCGTCGAAGCGTGATGGTTCTTTGGCTTCGCGTGGCAACACTGAGATAAAATGATTGAAGAGATAGCTATTTTCACGCACAAACTGATTCAGATCGGCCTCAGGATTGCGCAATTGCCAAGCTTCCAAGCTAACTGCCAAGAATTCACTGAGTTTCTCTACCGTGTCGGGCGTGGTTTGAGCCGCTGCACCAGCAATGTAGTATTCTTCACCAACTGGCACAAGGTGGGCAAAAATCAGCTCGTTTTCTTCCAAGCGCTTGGCGGCAGCATGGTCGCGCAAGGTAAAGGTTTCTTTGGTCAAAACCTCTTGAATCAACGCGCCTTTGCCCTTGATAATTTCTGTAATCAGATAAGGGCGCAAACGAATGCCAGCCCAAGTTGGCAGCAAATTCAGCTCATGTTCGTCAAGCTCAAGCTCAGCTGGCGGATTGGCGGCGATTCGTTCGACCAAGGTTGAGCCATCGTCGCCACTTTGAGCATCGAAGGCCAGCCAGGTCAAAAAGCGCTCTGAGCCGCGATCTTCCAGCTCATCAAGCTCGCTCATATCGGCGGCAGTGTAGCGCCCACCCCAATATTGCTCAAATAATGTAGGCATACTGAGCGCCAATTCATCACTTTGGGTCGCGTCAATTAATTTAGGAAACAAGCGATCTTGGGCACGGCGTAATAAGCGCAACTGGTCTTCCTGCGCACGGTCAGCTGCTTCATGACATTGCTTATATTTTTTGCCACTGCCACATGGGCAGGGGTCGTTGCGGCCTACTTTTGCCATGGAACTACTCCTAGATTATGCTGCTGAGGGCATGCTAAAGATAAAGGTACTGCCTTTGCCAGGCGTGCTATCGACCCAAATTCGGCCACCATGAGCCTCAATCACCTGTTTGCAATAGGCTAGGCCAACCCCGCCGATCCGTTGTTCGCCAACCTGTTTGCTGAAGCGATCAAAAATGCGGCCTGCGAGTTCCACCGGAATACTTGGGCCTTGGTCGGCGATCCGTACTTGGGCATTTCCGCCCGTGTTGCTCACTTGCACCCGCACCGTGCTATAGGCTGGGCTGCGACGCAAAGCATTATCAAGCAAGTGGCTCATCACCCGCCGCATCTTATCAGCATCGAAGGCGAGGCCACCACTATCTGCGCCATACTCCAACACCAAGTTGATTGCCCGTTGTTGGGCTTGTGGTGTTGATTGGGCGATGCTGCCTTCGATCAATGGGCGCAATGGGTTGGCCAAACGATGCAGGCTATTGGGGTCGCCATGCAAACGGCTCATTTCCATCAAGGTATTGGTTAGCTCAACCAAGCGCGAGGTTGTGCGGCGGGCGGTCGATAAAACCCGCTCATTGCCATCGCCTAAATCGCCAGCCAACAAGGTATCTTGGGCTGCCAACACCGAGTTGAGCGGATCATGCATATCTTGCACGAGGAAATCGAGTAATTGCGAACGCATTTCTTCAACTTCTAATTCGGTGGTTTTATCGTGGAAAACCCCAACATAGCCCAAGACACTGCCGGCGCTACTGCGAATTGGCACTTGGTTAAGGCCAATTACGGGTTTGCGCGTGCCTTGTTGTTGCTCAAAAACCACCCGTTGGCGTTCGCCTTCGCGTTCGTTGCTAATTACCCGCAAACGGCCCGTGTTTTCTTGGCTCCACTGGTTGAGTGCTTGGCCTTCGAGCGTGCCGCCAAACGCTTCATTCAACAGTTGGCGGGCAGCAGCATTGGCCTGCAAAATGATGCCATTGCTATCGGCCAACACCACGCCATCGCTCGCTGCGCCCAGCACCGCCGCCAGTCGATCACGCTCTTGCACCAACAATTGGGCGGCGCGTTCGACCCGTTCTTGCTCTTCGCCAAGTTGCTTATTGAGTTGGGTGGTTGATTCATGTCCGACAGTTTGCTGGCGATCAAAAGCACGGAGCGCTGCGCTACAAACCAAGGCAAAAATGCTGATCACGAGCACAAAGGCACTGAGCAAGCTCCATTGAATTAACTGATTAGTGCTTGGCTCGGCGGCAGCAAAATAGGCCGCCGCCCATAAACTCGCTAAACTAACAACCGTAACAATAGCAGTGTGCAAGGGGCGCAAGGTCAGCGCGGCACACAAAACCGGCAGGGCGGCGCTGATAATCGCCAATTCGCGTTGTTCAGGGAAGACCATGGTTGCACCCAAAGCGATGCTGAGCGTACCCACAATCAAGGCCCAACCACTCAAGGGCAAGCGCCGACGCAAGCCAGCAATCAGGCCAACCAAAGCGGCCAGTGCGCCAACTCCGCCTGCAATCGCCCCGATCAGCATCGTTTGTGGGCCAAAATTAAATCCGCTCCACGCTGCCAGCCCAGCACCAAGCGCCAACACCACCAAGGCAATTGGCAACAACAACCGACTTAAGGGCGAACGTGGGAGAGTTATCGCAGCTGTTTGACTAGGCTGCTCAGTCATTGCGACGCTTTCAGTCATGAGCCAATCCTCAATCCATCTAAGCTAGGGCTGCCCAATTATACTACGGTGTGACGTTATAGCTGTAATTGGCTGCTTCGGTGGTGCCTTGAGTTGTGGCATTGACCACCAAAACCGCTCGCCGATTGGCCGGAATCAGCCAACGCGCTTGGCCATTATCGGTTGGAATTGAGACAACTTCCGCAACCCCAGCTTGATCATAGAGCACCGCCGTGAGCACCCAACGCTGTGCCAATTGATTACGAACTGGCACAAAGCCAGTCCCAACCCATTCAGCCGTTACCCCATCGATTGTCAGATCGCTCAAGGCTAAACCAGCAGCATTATACGCTTCATCGTTGATCACCCAAAATCGCAATTGAATCTGTTGGCCTGCCCACGGCGTGAGATCAACGCTTTCTGCTTGCCACGTGGTTTGTTGGCCTGTCCAGCCAGCCCCAATATTCAAGCCAACCGGATTGGCTCCAGTACTGGCTTGGGTCGCAATTGCTTGCCAGGTTTGGCCGTTATCTTGCGAAAGACTGAGATAGGCATAATCGTAATCTTGCTCTAAATCAAACCACCGTCGATAAATCAGGCTGCCGCCCGCGCTAGGCACTTGAATTGCTGTGGTGAGCGTGCTGACCCGCGCATCGCCACGCCCGCTCCACCATGTGGCGCTACTTGTCACATCGGCGGCGAAAATAGGCACTGTGTTGTTGCCCTGCCATTCGAGCGTTCGTTCGCTACTGGCGTTCTCAAAGGCCAAATAATCGCTGCCAAATTGCCGAATGCTCAGGTTTTGTTCGCTGCTCTGGGCCTGCTCTGGCAACACAGCGCGGGGCAGATCGTAGCCATAACGGCCATCAGCCACCGTTGGATCATTCACCCAATTGGCGACTGCCCACGCCGCAAACAGCTGATCAAAGCTGGTTAAATCGGGATAGCGGGTGGTCATCAAACTGGTAATGCTGGTCAAATTATCGCCAGCATCAGCCGCCGCCAAGGTTCCCATCGGCAAGCCGTCGAGTTGCTGATCAAGGTAACTGAGGAACAGCTGAGCCGCGCCATAATGTTTGAGCGCAGTGCCAGGGCTGCTGGCCCACGCATTGAGTTGGGTATCCGGCGAGGCCAGAAAATCGAGTGCCAAGCTATCGTTGCTATAGCCTGAACGATCTTCGCTCAACATCGAAGCGCCTTCGTTGAGCCAAGTGGCGGGGTGGCTCAGCACATTCCGATGCAACAGATGCTGCATTTCGTGAATTAACGTGGCGACATAGCCAAAATCGCTGGGTGGCATGGCCGCAGCGTTAATCACCAACATCTCGCGTTCGTTGGAATATGGATTGATCGCTTGGGGTAATTCGTTATCGCTGGCGTAATAGCCGCCCGCCCCGTTGACCGCAGCATTCAAGACGGTTACAGGTACTTGGGGCCAAGCCTGTTGCGGATACCATTTGGCTAGCAACGGCCAACCAACCTGTTCAAATTGCTGAGCAGCATTAATCAGCGCTTGTTGCTCAACCGGCAAATCATCGGCGACATAAATTAATAAGTGGGTGGTGCTGAGTTGAAGGGTGGCACTGATATTGCGCTGTTGATTGCTGGTTAAATCGGTAACCCAAAAGCTACGGCGCTCGTATGGTGGGGGCATTTCCAAACGCAGTGGTTGAGGTTTTTCGCTAATCAAGCGCCAATCAACGGCAAGTTGGGCTAAATCGCGCTCAAGCCCTTGTTGGCTGGCTCGTTCCACCGCCGCTTCATCGGCAATTATTGGGATGCTTGTGGCCAATGCTTGAGTCGGGCTGAGAGTTTGAGCTGGAGTTGGCAAGCTTGGTTGAATTGGAATTTGGGTGCTGGTTGTCGGTGCGGTTGCGCTACAACCCACCAACATCCACAGCAAAAGGCAGATTCGCCAGCGACGCATACCATTATCCTTATCGCAATTTTGCTATCAGGATAGCACAGAACCTTGGTAGACATGGCATATATTGCCATCTATAATCGCAGTATCCTCCGTTAGCCAGTTTATTGAAGGAGCGAAGCCCATGAAACAGTGGATGAGTCGGATGTTGTTGGGCGTATTAGCAATTGCCTTGAGCGGTTGTGTTGCCTCACAAGTCGAAACCACAATCAGCGGTGATGGCAGTGGCACAAATACGTTTAAAGTAGGTATGGATGCCGAAACAATGGCCATGATGGCAAGCATGGGTGGCACTGAGGGCGAAGATCCCTTTAAACAAACCAAAGATGATGTTTCAGGTTATCCAGCTGAGTGGAGCGCAACCACCAGCGATTGGAAAGAAAAGCTTGGCGAAACCGAGTTCCAAGGCGTGCAGATCAACATGAAATTTGCTAATCTTGCAACCTTGAACGAGCAGTTGAGCCAATTTTTGACTGACTCAGGCAGCAGCGATAGCCCAACTGGTCAAGCGCTATCGAATCTTAAAGTAACCGATGATGGCGAAACCTTCACTGTATCTGGCAATGCCATGGCCACCGATTTGGCTGCGGCTGCCGAGAGCGAAGGCGCTGGCATGCCTGGCATGGGCGATTCGTTGAAAAAGGCTGTGATCGTTTGGCAAGTAACTTTGCCAGGTGAAGTGAGCAGCGTTGAGCCAGCCGATATTGCAACCGTCAACGGCAGCACCGTTACTTGGAAAATTCCAGTTGATAAAACTGCTCAATATACCCTTAAGGCCGTTTCAACCAAGAGTGGTGGCGCTGGCGGCAGTAATTTGCCATTGATCCTTGGTGGCGTTGGCTTGTTGGTAGTCTTGGCAGGCGTTGGCTTCTTCGTGATGAGCCGCCGCAAAGCTGCTCCAGTTGCCGCTGGTTATCAACAATATGGTGGTCAAACCTACGACCCCAATGCCCAACAAAATCAACAACAAGGCTATTACGACCCAAACAACGACCCTAACCGCAAACAATAAGCCAATTTGAAACCTTTTGAGCCAACGCTCCGTCTTTACGGCGGAGTGTTGGCGTTTTAGCTAACAAATTGCGGTACGATGATAGTGAGCGATTTTTGATCAACGGAGGCTGCTGTATGCGTTATTGGTTGTTGCTTCTCGGGCTGGTGTTGTTGAGTGGTTGTGTGAGTCAGCAACAACAAACTGAATTTAATGCCGATGCCAGCGGTGTTTATGAAATTCGACTAGGGTTTTCGCAACAATTTCTCGATTTTGCTGAGATGGGCGGAAGTGGCGCAAGCACCGATGTGCTCGATGATGCGCTCAGTGAATTAGGCTCAATCGCCGATTTGCTGCCCGCTGAATGGCAAGCCAGCAACGAAAATTGGACCAGTGAAGATGGTCAATATCGGGGCACATTAATTCGCATGCAATTTCGCGATCTGGCCATGCTCAAAGATCAATTGACCAGCAGCGAATTAAACGAACTTTATAGTTTGGTGCGCTTTGAGGATGTAGCAATCGAGCAAAATGGCAATGAGGTTCAGCTCAAGGCAACGGTCAAAAATGGTGAAAATTCAATGTTGGGAAGTACAGAATCAGGCGAGCTGTTTGGCTCAGGCTTGGTTGCTAGCCCCACCACCAGCTGGACAATTCGCTTCCCCGAAGCGATTAGCAGCTGGAACGAGCGCGAAATTGCCACGCTCAACGAGCAGCAAACCAGCATCACCTATGATTTTCCCTATCCTTTGAGCCGCGATTATCAGCTTGAAATTGTGGGGACGCTGAGCGCTGGTGTGCCGCAATGGGCCTTGTGGGGCGTTGGTGGTTTGGTTGGGGTTGGGTTAATCTTGGTCGGCATCGGCTTTATTTTGAGTCGGCGCAAAACCAATACCCAGCCTTATGATTTGGTGCCTGCTGGCCCAAGTAATGGCGAGCCAGCCTACCAACCTGGCAGCCAAACCACCCCCTTAGCAACACCCAGCTATCAGCCCAAGCCTGAAAGCTACCAACCAAATGATCAGGTTGCCGCCTATCAGCCTAAACCTGAGAGCTACCAACCAAGCGATAGCATTTCGCCGTATGTACCAAAACCTGCTAGTTATCAAGCGACAATAACCTCAGCTCAAGCCAGCAATAGCTACGAGCAGCCAACCGCATTTGGCTCAGCTCCAACTGAATTTGGTGGCCGCACGCCAACTCGTTCGCTGGGAAGTTGGCAAGATTCCAACGATGATGCTCAAAGTCGATAGGGCGCATGCGGCGCGGCATTCGGTTTATTCAGCGTTTGAATCTGATTAATCGCTGCCAACGGCCCGATAATCACCAATTGATCGCCGCTGCTCAAACGTTCATCGCCGCGTGGGCGTAAATCTTCGCCATTGCGCCCACGCCGATAAAGCACCGAAATATCGTGCTGATTTTCAACCGTCTGGATCAAGCGTCCATCAAAAATGCCATCGCGGGCTACCGTAATTTCCACCGTCGAGAGCAACTTGCCTGCCACATACAAGGCGTTGGTAATGCCGCGACCCAAGGCCGCAGCGGCAAGAGTTGGGGCGGCCAGCGCCGAGGTGCTAAATGCGGTCTGAATATGAAAGGCTGAGCTAAGTTTGCTCGCCAATGAATCGTTAAAAACCCGCATCACAATATGAATATCAGGATGCAATTCGCGGGCGGTCAAGGCAATATCGAGGTTGGTCAAATCGTCGCCAGTAACCACAGTGAGCGAGGTGGCATGGCGCAAACCTGCTTCGTGCAGCAGCTCAGGCTGACGAGCATCGCCAATAATCACTGGCACATGCTGACCCATCACCAATTCGTGAAACGGCCCATCGTTGTGAGCATCAATTACCACCACATCGCAGCCGCTGGCCAGCAATTGCCCAACCACCCGATAGCCAATTTTGCCCAAACCACACACAATAATATGATCACGATAGGTTGATGCTAACGCCATTTGCCAAGCCTCCCGCCGATTGCGTTTATCGAACAGCAAAATACCCATATTGAGCGCACCTCGCGCCAGCAAAATAATATTCAAGGCTGGAGCGAGATAAAACAATACTTGCAGCCACCATGGCTCAGGCAGTGGCACGGGGTTGAGGGTCATTTGGCTAAATGCTTGATAGAGCGCTTGGTTAAAAGCTAAAACTGGGCGCGTGCCTGCCCAAATTGCCAGGGTAAACCCCAACCACAACAAAAGCCATAAACCCAGCCAAATTCCCGAATCGCGAAACACAATCCAACCATCGCGCAACGAGGCCGCGATCAGTCTTCGCCAACGCGCTTTGCGACTAGGGGTTTTGGCTGGTTTCATGCTTGATACATTGCCTCGCTCGCTCCCTCACGCAGTTGTTGATCAGCCTGTTGAATTGTGCTGGCTGTGCCAATCAAGGTTAGTTGATCGGCTGCTTGCAATTGGGTTTGACCATCGGGCACAAATAAGTTGCCCGCCCGCCGAATTGCCACAATCAAGACATTATTTGGCAAATTAAGCTGTTTCAACGGCTTACCCACCACCCGCGGATTGGATACTTCAACTTCGTAAATGCTTTGGTCGGCTTGATGACTTAAGAGCATGCTCATGGCTGATGGGCCTTGAACCAATTGGGTTAAAGCATCAACCGATGCTTGTAAGGGATTCAAAACCGTAATGCCAAGATCGCGCAAAACACTGCTGGTACTCTCATTTTCAGCCTGAGCCACAATTGTTGTAACCTTGAAATGCGAACGCACAACTTGGCTCACCAACAGATTGAGTTTATCACTCGGGGTCAAGGCTACAACCGCTTTGTCCCGTTCAACGCCAGCTTTACGCAACACTTGCAGATCAGTCGCATCACCAGTGATTGTGCTAATGCCATGCTGGCGCACTCGATCGATCAACTGCTGATCGGTATCGATTACGACTACATCGTGATGTTGGCTATGCAGTTGGCGGGCAAACAGCTGGCCCAAATCATTCGCGCCAATAACTAAAGTGGTCATCGGTTCAACTCCTAACAAACGGGCAAACAATGGGGTGGTGAAGCTTTGCAACACAACTGTGCCAATCACGGTCATAAAGACCAAGCCAATCAACAAATTGCCCCCAGCAAATCCGGCTTCTTCCAATGAGATCGCGGCAAAGGTGGCAACTGAAGCGGCGACAACTCCGCGTGGGCAAACCGCAGCAATAAATGCTCGTTCGCGCCAAGTTAAGGTTGAGCCAAGCGTCGAAGCAAAGACACACAATGGCCGCACCACCACAATCATCAATACAACCGCTAACACACCCCACCAGCCAAGCGCGGCCAAATCGGCAAATTTCAAACGAGCTGCCAGCAAAATAAAAATAATCGTAATTGCCAGCATGGTTAAGTCGCCCTTGAACAACACAACTTCTTCTTCGTGGGGAAAATCGATATTGCCAACGACAATCCCCGAAACTGCTGCTGCCGCAATGCCAGCCTCATGCGAAATTGCTTCGGCAATAATAAAGATCGCGATTGCGCCACCCAACGCGCTCAAACGGGTGGTTTCAGCATTAAGTTTCGAGCCAATAAAGCGCAACGCATAGGCTAAGCCAATGCCGCCAATCAAGCCAATTAACGAGCCAATCAATAAGCGTTCGGCCCAATCGAAGGCTCCACTAATCGTTGTGCCGCTGGTAAGCAAAACATCGAGCACAACCACCGCCAAAATTGCCCCAACCGCATCAACCAATACGCCTTCCGCTTGTAACAACACTTTTAAGCGTTCTTTGGCATTGCTACACCGCATCAAAGGCGTGATCACGGTTGGCCCAGTCACGCTCATTAATGCTCCAAACAGGGTTGCCAGTGGCCACGATAATCCCGCCACAAAATGTGCTACCAGGGTTGCACTGCCCCATGTCACCAAGGCTCCAACACTCATCAACATTTGCAATGGGTAGGATAAACGGCGCAAATCGTTGATATCGAGCACCAAACCACCTTCAAACACAATAATCGCCACAAACAGCGGAATCAACACCCGCAGCCCAACCCCTAAGGCCGATGGATCAACCAAGCCGAAAACTTCGGGGCCAACCAGCACTCCCACCAACAGCAACAATACAATCGACGGGATGCCAATTCGTTCGGCCAGCACGAAGGTGGCAATCCCAAAACAAATCACCATCCCCGCCATCAACAACAAACTATGTGCATCCATACAACTCCTTTCTGTGCGCCTTGCCACATTGACACAAACCT
>NZ_DOPT01000029.1:0-2691 GCF_003512625.1 Herpetosiphon sp.
CCCTGCACCCCCTCAAGCACAATCAGGGATGTCTATGCATCTGCCGCTGAATAAGAGAATTGTTGATTTGTAATAAAACGAAGTAAGGTTTCCCCTCTCTCGCTTGGCGGGAGAGGGGGCTAGGGGGTGAGGGAAAGCTAGCTAGCGGTTGACATTCACATTGGGCAGATACATTTCATAATCAATATCGAAACGCCCGCCATAGGTTTCAACCCCGACATTACCAGCCTCATCTTCCGCTTGAATCAACAGTTGCAAGGGTAGAAAGGTATTGGCTGGAAGGCTGCCTTCAATTTGCCAGCGTTCAGTTGTGCCAATCTGGAAGGTATTCATGCTGACAGTTTGCCAAGCACCAGTGTTGGTTTTGACAACCATCTCAGCATCAAGCTCATCACCCGGGCCATCGTTATCGCGCTCGATCACAATTGCCCGAATTTTGCCGTCGCTAGTGCGCTGGGTATCACGAACGATTGGGTCAAAAGTATCATCAAGCAAATCATCATCAGCGCCATCGCTCAAGTATTTCAGCCGTAGCGTAATGGTGCTGAACTGGCGTAACTCACCGCCCGATGTGTTGCCTTTAAATTGGGTTGGAGTTAGCAAGAGCTGCGAGAAACGTCGATCTTGGTTGAGCGGGCCATCATCATCGAGATTATCGCTTTCGAACACGCTATAGCTAAATGGTTGGTCGGGATACCAACGATCAGTAAAATCAAAGGTTGGTTCGTGGCTCAAATAAATCTCATCAGTAATCAAACGCGTAATAACCGGATTAAAGGTTGCGGCGGTGGTTGTGGTTCCACCAAGGAACTGAATCCCTTGAATCCGTTGTTCCCCAAAACCATCGGTCAGCGACAGTGGAATGCTAAAGTTAGGCAATGATGGCAAACCCGCCGCATTGACCAACGAGCTATTAAACATCTGGCCCGTGAGCAAACCTTCGGTATCGTTGACCACGGTTGCTTGTGCCCTGAGGATTTTGCCACGGGCATTATCTTGGGCAGTCGTGTAGTTAATGTTAAAGGTAATATCGCGATCAATTGCCCGATCGGTGACAGTTGCTCGATGGGCAACTGATGGTGGGCAGGTCAAACAGGCAAAATCTTGGCGATCATTTGGGGGGAAGGGAATTGGATTAGGCACCAAGACCCGAATCATTGGCAAACCATACAAGGTTGATTGCAACAGCACTTTCTCATCGTAGACACTAAATGTGCCTGGTGTGCCTTCGCGTAAGTAGCTGCGTTTGGCCCGAACTAAGGCATAGCCAATAGGCATGCCCCCATAAAATCCTGATTGATTTTTCCACTCACGGCCAATTTCGAGAGTAAATTGAGCCATGAGTTTTTCCGAATAGCCGACTAAATCACTATCACCATAGCCAAAACCAGTATTGCCAATCCATGCTCCATGTTGCTTCATATACGCTTGAGGGAAATCGATCGCAACTGGGTTTGTAAGGCCACCAGCAACATCGTTATCGTAGACGCTATAGCCTGAGTGGCAGCCAACGCTATAGCCTAAACGATTACGTTGATAAGCATCTTCTAAGGCGACCGGACTAAAAGGATGCTGAAAGAGAACCTTTGCTTCGACTACATCTGTTGAGGTTTCAAAATTGGCCGGAATCGCCTGATAGTGGGTAAAGTGGGCATTAATTGATTGAGCTGGATAGGGCGAGTTGGACATCCCATTATTGACATCGGGCCACCAGATTGAGAGTAAATCATCTGCATCCCAGGTATCACTGATCAAACCAACCGGACGCGCACCGACTAAATTTGTCAATGTTCCCGAGATAACCTTGGCTTGATCAAGCAAGAAATCATAACCTGTCACCAAATTTGCTTGTTGCGGTTGAGGATTTAAATTGATCATGCTGCCACTCGGGAAATCGGTATGCAGGTTCATGCTCTTGAGATATAAATGAATTGCATCAGCACCTTCGACTAAGCGGCCTACGCTGAGTTCAGGCACCCATAACTGGCGACCACGATAAGGAATTGGCTTGATTGCCCCATAAATATTATCAGTCAAGATTGTTTTGTATTTCAGGCTGCTGGCGGTGAAGCTATTGGTGTTAATTCCCGAACTTGCCAAATAATCGCCTTCGTTGGCAATCACGGTTTCGTCGGGCACGCGATAGAATGGCACAACGTAATCGCCGCCAACAATTGTGACATAGCGCAAGCTCGCACAGCGTCGCGCATATTGAGTGATTAGATGATGCACGCCTTCAGCAATCCGATTGGCATAGAACGGATTATTACGATTGTTATCCCACTGCGTTGATTGATCACTAAATGCATTACTTGGCTGAATCCATGAAATATTGGCTAAATCAAGCACCAATCCGCTTGTATCGCCTGGTTTCGATGCTAAACCAAGTAATTCGGTATAAACACTGGTGTTATAAGGCGCGAATGCTTCATAAATATTAAAGTAATCGCTGTTGGTGATATACAGCGAGCGTTTGCAATCTGGTGGCTCACTCTGGTTAATCATAAAGGGAATTGGCAATGGTTTGGTCAAATTTTGATCAAATGTTGCTTCAATTGCCAAGTTGTAATCACCCGATTGATCTTCATCCAGCGGATAGACCAGCACATAATAAAAACCAGGTGTCCATAAAAAGCTATCAATGCTGGCATCGGAATAGCCATTTGAACCAATCGCGTTCAGGTTGCCAAT
>NZ_DOPT01000029.1:2868-72312 GCF_003512625.1 Herpetosiphon sp.
TTGCCAATCGCGTTCAGGTTGCCCAGCGACACATGGCCAGTTTGGGTGATTGGCTTGGCTAAATCATAAAATAAAGCAACTTGATAATCACCAAAGGTATCGGTGAGGCTAATTGACAAGGTGGTTGCAGGCCGCACCGTAATTTTGTACCAATCTAAATCCTCGCCATCATCAAGCTCGCCCGTTACATCACAAATTGTAATGCTCGGCCATAAACAACTGCTGGTCAGATCATGGGCATTTTGCCATGTATCGTTTGATTCGACTTCGGGCACTGGCACAAGGCTGCGAAGCACTTGAGCCGAACTATTGGGAGTTCGCTGATAAGCCGTCAAACTTAGCAGCAAAACACATATTCCCAGTAAGCGGACTTTACTGAAACGACGCATAAACCCTCCATCGCGAAAATCTGTTGCTAAGCCTTGGTTAACTGGTCTAGTTGATTCTGATAATCAGCCATGCGTTGCGGATCGTTAGTCTGGGTCAGAGCGATCAGTTGCTCCAAACAGCGTTCAACATCAGCTTGGTTATCGCATTCTTGCAACAACTTGAGTGCTTGTTCCGCAGCATGTAGAGCTGGATCATAATGGTCTAAGGCCAGCAGAATCTTACTTTGAGTCAGTTGGGCGAGGCCTTCATCGGCTTTGGCTGAATGTTGGCGAGCCTGTTCCAAGGCAAAATCACAATAATCTAAAGCTTTGGCATAGTTGTGGCGGCTATAAAAAAGTTCAGCATAAATCCGATACAGCTCGGGTAAAAATGAATCGACATGGATTTCATCAAAAATAGCGCGGCTGCGATCGAGCATGGATTCAGCGGTGGCGCTTTGGCCTTGAGCAAACAGCGTGTTGCCCATATTCATCTGGGTGACGGCGGCTCCAAGTTTGGAGTTAAGCTTGTTCCAAAGCTGTAAACTTTGGTTGAAGGTCTCTAAAGCTTGGTCAAATTGCTGAGTCTTGCGATATAACTCACCAAGGTTGAGGCTAACGAGCGCTTGACCATAACTATCGTTGATGGTCTTTTTGATGTTCAAGGCAGCCTGATATAAGGCGATTGATTCCTCCCATTGTTCAAGATCGCTAAAGTTGATCGCGGCATTGTTGTAGGCATCGGCCAAACGCGAAATGTCGTTGACCGCCTGATACAGCTCGATCGATTTGGCCAAATAGCCGACGGCCTGCTCACGCGAGCCAAGCACGCGATGGGTTCCGCCAATTAGCAAATAGGCACGGGCTTGTTCTGGTTGGGCATTTAATTGTTCGGCAATGGCTAAGGCTTGCTCGGCCCAGGTAATTGTTTCATGATAACGACCTTGGCGTTGATGCAGCCCTGAGCCAAGCAACAAGGCCCGTACTCGCTCCGCCGATTGACTTTCGCCTAACAAATTGAGTGCTTGTTGCAGATGCTCGAAGGCTGGTTCGTATTCGCCGCGCCGCTCGTAAATTGTGGTGATATGGCGCAAAATCCGTGCTTCGCGGCTACTGCTATAAACGCTGCTTTGGCGTAATTGAATTTGGGCTTGAGCGAGAATTGGCAGGGCTTCAGCATAATCACCAGCTTGCATCATTACATAGCCCAAGCGTTCAGTTAGTTCTTGCTCCAACGAGCGATCAAAGGCGCTCAGATTTGGCAATAGCTCAAGGGCATCACGATAATGGGCGCAGGCTTCGGCATTGTAATAACGTTTTTGCGAGGCGATGCCAGCTTCGCGATAATAGCGTACTGCTTCGTGCCAATCCTCTGCACGGGCATAGTGGCGAGCCAAAATCGGCAGAACATCAACTAGATTTTGGCGATGCACTTCTTGAATCCGCGCAGCTACGCGTCGATGTAACTCACGGCGGCGGGCATACAAAATGCCTTCGTAGGCCACATCGCGAGTTAATGTATGTTTGAATAAATAAGCTAGTTCGGCAGCAATATGGTCGGGCAACACCACATCAGCATTGGTCAAGCGATCCATTTGATTAACTAAATCGTCGTCGTTGGTAATGCCCCGCAAAATATTCAGTTCAAAGCGTCGCCCAACCACTGAAGCAACTTGCACCGTTTCGCGAATCCGATTATCCAGCCGATCCAAGCGTGCGGTGATCACGCCTTCAATCGTGGTTGGCAAGCTATCGAGTTCGCCACGTAAATCCCAGCCCGCCGCAGTTTCAACAATCACACCTTGTTGAATCAAGCTACGCATCATTTCTTCGATAAAAAATGGATTGCCCTGTGGGTTGAAAAAGCGTTCGTCGCTGCGTCGCCAGCGTTCGAGCAAGGCTGCTGGCAACGGTGCATGGCCAATAATCGCGCTGGCAAGGGCTTCGCTTTCGGGCATGCTCAATTCGCTTAACTCAAGATGCACTGTTTGCTCAGGCCACGTCATGGCACTTAAGCCCTTGGTGCGCGAACCAATCAGTAAGGCGATCGCGGCCTGATCCGCATGCTTGGCCAAACGTTCAAGCAATTGGCGCGATGAGGCATCGATCCAGTGGGCATCATCCCATAAAATCACCAGTGGCGTGGTGTTGGCAGTGGCTAACATCAAGGCTACTACCAATTCAATCGTTTGATCATGGCGTTGTTCGGGCGCTAGGGCTTGGGTTAGTTCGTTTTCATCCAAACTTACATGCAAAATATCGCTGAGCAAGGGCAAAAAGCGCTCTAGCTCGGGCACAAGCCGATTGACTCGTTGGCTGATGACTTGCACCAAGCGTTCGCCATTCAGGCTGCTGCTCAAGCGCAATACTTGGCGCAAGACTTCGCTGGCTGAAGCAAATGGAGTCGTTTGCTCATACAACTGGCATTCAATCGTAATTGGCATAAATTCGGGCACGTTCAAGTTTGGGTCGAACGAAGCCAACGACAAACGGCTGAGCAACTCTTCGAGCAAGCGCGATTTGCCAATGCCGGCCTCACCGAAGATATTGATAATTTGGCCTTGGCCTTGCAGCGCTTGAATGCTGATTGTGGCTAATTGTTCGAGTTCTTGCACCCGCCCAACCAAATCGGCTCGCATGGTTTCGCGGCGCACATTGTAGGCCCGATCGACCCGCGCTGGCTCGATTGGTTGGCTTTTGCCTTTGAGTGGTAAGGCTGGCAGGGTTTCGTAGGCAAAGGCATGACTGGTAAGCCGCTTGATCGTGGGGCTGGCCAGCACTTCGCCATAGCGACAAACGCTCATCAAACGCACAGCAGTATTGACTGGATCACCCATCACGGTATATTCGCGACGGGTTTCGCTGCCGACAATGCCCGCAAACACATGGCCTTGATTGATTCCAATTTGTTGGTCAAGCAAGGGCAAACGTGGGTCGTGCTGCTGAATCAAGGCATTAATTTCGTTCATGGCCGATTGCATATCAAGGCCAGTTCGTACTGCCAACTCAGTATCATTTTCGTTGGCAATCGGTGCGCCAAAGATCGCCAGCAATTTATCGCCATCGGCAGCCATATCGAGCTTATTGACCACCCCGCCATAGTGATTGACGATTTGCTGCATGCGTTGGTAGTAGTGGTTGAGCAATTGAGTTGCGCTAGCATCATTGCACAATTCAACAATCGTGCTGAAGGGAGCAATATGGGCAAAAACAATTGTGACCAGCCGAATTTCACCAGTTCTGCTGGCGGCGTTGCTGAGCAGTTGTTCTTCGCTCATGCGTTGGGGCAGCAAACGCTGAATGCCTGCATAGATGCTGGCAAGGGCTTGAACATCGGCTAAAGTGATAGTTTGCGGGATACTTGGCGCTTGACTGGTTGATTGATAGGGCGGATGTTCAAGCGCAGTAGTTAAGGCCGTAAATGGATTCATGGGATCGGTCGGCAAGCCTAGCAACCGCATGGTTTCTTTGGAACAAACCACCTCGCCAGGTCGCGCCAACTCTTGAGCACGCGCCACCAAGTTAACCGCAATGCCAGTCAGCATCAACTCGGCATGCTGTTGATCGCCCAGCAAAGCAGCAAAAGCCTCGCCGCTATGCACGCCAATGCGCAAAGTGAGATTAAATTGACCAGCCCGAATCTGGATTTTGCCTAAGGTTGCCATTGATGTTTGCATAGCTTGGGCAGCGTGGGCGGCATACAAGGCATGCTGCTCGCCAAGTTTGGTTTGATCAAAAAAGGCGGTGACTGCATCGCCGCCAAATTTGATTAATGCACCGCCATGAGCCTCGATATCAGCTACCAACTGATTAAACAAGCGGTTGATAATGCTGGTTACTTGCTCGGCTCCCTCTTTGCCCAAACGGGTTAGGCTCTCGGAAAGCGCAGTAAAGCCCGAAAGATCGGCAAAGAGCAACGAGCCTAACCAACGTTCGCCATAGGGAATGGGCAACTCGCCGTGTTTTAAGCGCTGCACAATTGGGTCGGGCACGTAGCGCTGCAATTGCTGAATCCGTTGGTCAAGCTGACGATACACATCATCGAGCTGCGTTTGGGTGGGCATTACCTCGGCCTGTTGAACTTGACGCAACAATGAGGCAAATTCTGACGATGGGGGCTGAATCGACATGGTATAAACCTTAGCAAAGTATCAAGCATCAATCACTGTCAAATGCATTATAGAGGGTTCTGGCAACAAAACAACGGGACTCTAGCAGGTATTTCTTATCACCATGGTATATTAACCGCAACATTGCTGGTTTAGCTGAATGGATTGGTTGTGACAGAAATTCCCCAAATTGCTGTGGTTATTCCGGCCTTGAATGGCGAGATTACGGCCTTGCGGGCCTCGATTGCCCGCCAAACTTGGCAGCCCTGCCAAATTGAGGTTGCGGTCGGCGTGCGGCCCAATGGCAAAGCCCGTAATACTGCCACCGTGCGCACAACTGCGCCTTACCTCGTTTTTATTGATGATGATGCG
Source organism: Herpetosiphon sp. (assembly GCF_003512625.1). Lineage (NCBI taxonomy): Bacteria > Bacillati > Chloroflexota > Chloroflexia > Herpetosiphonales > Herpetosiphonaceae > Herpetosiphon > Herpetosiphon sp. Next base: position 7,718 of record NZ_DOPT01000029.1, read on the forward strand.
ATTTTAGCCAACGACGATGCGATTGAACAACTGGTCAAGCCTTTGCTCACCGATCCAACGATTGGCGTAACGGGAGCATCGAAACTCTTGCCGCCCGATGCTTCGACTTTTCAGCGTTGGGTTGCCCGCGAAGTTCCGCGCATTGAACATGCGATCGTGCCAACGCCACTCGAAAGCAATCCTGATCCGCCTTCGTTTTATTGCGAATTGACCACGACCTGTTGCGCGATGCGGCGTGAAGTGTACGATGAAGTTGCTGGTTTCAACAACGAATTGATTCGCGGGGTTGATACTGAGTTTTTTACGCGGATTCGGCGGGCGGGCTATCGCTTTATTTTAGTCCCCAATACGTGGACGTGGCATCCGGCTCCGGCCAATTTGTGGGCACTGTTGCGCAAACACTGGTTGTATGGAGTTGGTCATGCCCAAGAGGTGCGGCGAGATTCGGCGCGTGGGCGAGGGCGCGTGCTCAAAACGCCGTTGCATGCCTTGGCCTATTGGCTGCTGCGCACGCTAATTTTGCCGATTAATATTTTTCTGCCCTACTCGTTTGCTGCGCCATCGTGGCGGCCCAGCTTCAAGCCCTTGAAGGCATTAACCAGTTATGTTGGAGCCTTGGGCTATATTTGGGGTTGGTATCAGGTATGAAACAAGCCACAATTGCCCTCGATTTACGTGTGCTCGACGACCACTTTCCGGGAATTGGGCGCTTTTGCTATGAATTAAGTTTAGCTTTATTGCAAACGCCAATCGCTGAACAATTGCATCTCATCTTGCCGCAGCAACCGCGTACCCAATTTGATCTCAGGCCGTTACTGCAACACCCAAAAGTCTCGCGGGTTTCCCATAGCTTGTTTAGCGTCGGTCAGCATCGCGAATGGCGCAGCTTGCTGAGTGAGATTCAGGCTGATCTGGCGATTTTCCCCTACTATATTCGCCCATTGTTCCAGCCCTGCCCCAGCCTGACATTAATTTACGACACAATTTCGTGGCGCGTGCCAGCGACATTTAGCCGCCGCAAACGTTGGCAAATCGCGGCCTTGCATCATGTGGCGATTCAGCAATCGGCGGCGATTGGCACTATTTCGCATTCAGCAGCTAGCGATATTGCCCAGTTTTATGGGGTGAATCCACAGCGTTTGGCCTATTTAGGGGTTGGTATTTCAGCCCAATTTCAGCCCCAGCCTGCTACTACAATTGCAGCGCTACGGGCAAAATACGGCTTACCAGAGCGTTATATCGTCTATGTAGCCTCGGATAAACCGCATAAGCAAATCGACTTTTTGCTGGATGCTTGGCAAGCTGCCCAAACTGCTGAGGTTGGCTTGGTGCTAGGCGGGCGGTGGCGCAACCCTACGAGCGAGCAATTACTAGAGCATCCCAAACTTCACGGGCGAGTGTGGCGCATTGCCGATGTGCCTGAGGATGAACTCGCTGCGTTGTATAGCGGAGCGTTAGCGCTGGCATTTCCTTCGTTATATGAAGGCTTTGGGTTGCCAGCGCTTGAAGCGATTGCCTGTGGCACACCAGTTTTGGCCCAAAACAGCTCGTCGTTGCCTGAGGCGGTTGGGGCGGCAGGGTGTTTGTTGCCCAATGAGCAAGCAACATGGATTAAAGCCCTAGAGCGCATGTGTCATGATTCGACATGGCGCGAAAGCTTGGCCGCTCAAACCAGCGCTCAGGCGGCCAAATTTAGCTGGCAACAGGTTGCTGAACGATTGGAGCAGCAGCTAAATACTCTCTAATTCAGAAATTCCAGTATTGTCGGTGCTGCGCCGAATGATTCGCCAGCCACCATGGCGTTGCAAATAGCGTAGGGTCATCCAAATAAAAGCGCGATGGGCCACAACCACGGCGCGAGTACTAGGCGACCATTGCTCAAGCATGGTATTCCAAGCTTTGATCACGCGGCGTTGAGCGACCCACCAAGTTTCGCCCCACAATGGGCGATGAGGAATTAATTGTGAGAGATAACCGCGAATATACATTGTGCGCAAGGCTCGATGGCGTTCGCGGCGCATCAAAAATGGCACAATCGCACTAATTTCATGCAATTCGTTGATCGTTTGAATTGGCAGCCCAACCCGTGCTGCGATAATTTGGGCCGTATCGAAGGCACGGATATAAGGGCTGCTATACAAATGGGTTGGCTTGAATGCGGCTATTTCCTCGGCAACAGTCGCCGCCTGTTCACGGCCCAAGGCAGTTAATGGCGAATGCTGAGCATGCTCCAATAACTGCCGAAAATCTTCTAGTCCAATTAAGCGTTTTAAATCAGCGGCATTTTCTTCCGATTGACCATGCCGTATCAAATAGACCCGCATGAATCCCCCACAGGCTAACACTTATTCGCCAAGCGCTAATGGCGTGTATTGTTTATACCTGAATGGGTCGGGAAATGCTAGTACATGAATGTTAGGATCGATCATGCGCACGGTGCTGCTGTTGGATGGATAGCCATCAAAATTGAAGATATTCAGGCCGCCAGCCAATTCGCTCATGCCAACCGAAGTCATAGTCTTGTCATCGCCTTGACCGCCAACCATACGGAAGATCGTCAAATCGCTGGTGCGCGTGCTACCCAGCACAACCTCGGTATTGGCTCGCAGACGGGTGCGGACTTGCGGCTCGCCATTTTGCTGACCAACTGTCACATTGCCCACGATAATCCCGCGATGAGCACCAGAGACGGTCAACAGACAATTGGCCCATGAGCTAAATTCGCTATTGCTGAAAAAGGTACTAGTATCGTTCATGCTGGTGCAGGTACGGAATGGGCTACCACTCGGGAAGGCCAACACTGCCAAACTTGAGCGCGACAGATAGGCCTGATTGCTGCCACTGCCATTTCCCAAGAAATTAATGGTGTGGTTGCCAGCAGTTAGGTTGAAGCTAGCGGCAATCGAAGTCGAAATATCATTGCCATCGATTTGCTCATTATTTGGTTCTAAGCTATCAACATCAACATAGCGATCAGTTCGTACATCGCCAGTGGTAGCCTCATCAACGCCCAAGCGAAATTGCAAGGCTACCTCGTTGCCAGGAATTGGCAAAGCTGAACCATCGGCGCTGACAAATACCGTGCTATTACTTGGCAAGTTGAAGCTGCACGAACGAATGGTGCTCATGGTTGGCGTTGCTCGCCAGACCCCTAAGCCCGTATCGGTGGCGCAAACCCGAATATTAGCCGAGTTGGTTGGGAAGGCCAAAACACTTAGTTGAGCGTTGTTCAAGGTCAGCGGGCCATAACCAACAAAGCCCCCAACTAAACTCACTGTGTGCACCCCGGCACTGGCCGTAAAGACCGTGGTGCTGGCAAAAATGCTGGTTTCGCCAGTATTGAGTTGACCTAAAGCATAAACATTGCCCCAACGATTGCTACTCTCGCGCAAAACTCCATCCAGGGTTAGGCCAATTCGGCCTTCGTAGGTATTGGTTACAGCATTGGTTTGCATGCTAAAACTGCCGGTCGCCATCACAAAAATCATGGCCGATTCGGGCACATAAATTTCGCAATTGAGCGCAGCTGTATCTTCACGCACACTACTTTGCCAATTTTCAGCGTTGGCAGCACAAGGAACCAGCCATTCACTGCCACCTTGCGGGGCTGCACTAAGCAATGGCTGCCGATTGCTCAGGCTAGGCTCGGGCCTAATTTTTGGTGATAGTGGTTGTTGGGCTTGGCTCGGTTGTATGGCAACCAACAATAACCCCAACAAACCAAGCAATCCTAATGTACGAAACGTTGGCAAATGATGCACATGTTCCTCCCTTCCAAAAAAGATGACCTGGCATCACGTTGTAGATTGACCGATCAGCGCAAGGATGGTAAAGCGCACAATTTTACCAGCACAACATGCCACCAAAAATTTGTACCATGGCATCCGTGCAATCCCTGCGGCTATGCCTGCAAGATCCATCAGTGGATTCGGTAGGGCTGCTAAGCCAAAAATTGCAAATGCTCCCCAACGTTCAACGTAGCCCTGAATCCGTGTAAAGCGTTGTTGATCAAATGCGCTGCGACCTGCCCGCCCAGCAATATAGCCAGTTAGTTCACCAATGCCCGCCCCTAATCCACTGATAACGCCTACCAACCAGGGATTGAGGGTGCGGCCAGCGGCGAGGGCGGTCATAAAGGCTGGCGCAGGAACCACGACCGTTGCATTGCCCAACAGCACCAGCACAAACACCCCAACATAGCCATATTGACCAAAATGGCGAAAATCGATCAGCAACAAGCCAAGGCTGATCACGATCATACACCCAATAGTCAGGATTGCCCGTAAGCGGTTGGGTTGTGGCATAGCTGGCGTTGTCATCAACTGGCTCTTTCAATTCTAGCATTCATTGCAACTGTTGCGCATAGTACTATCCTTTGATCAGTTGCTAGTTCTTAGGGGCGAAAAATCGCTGCGCATGTACTGGTTTGGCCCAAACTTAAAGCATAGCTATCGCAGGATCAAGACCAGCGTGGCTGATTGTACGCCAACATGAGAACATAGAGCAAAGAACATAGAACATAGAATAGAGATTGGGGATCGGTGGCAGATTTAATGCAGGGAACCTATAGTTACTGGCTTTGGGCGATAGGCTATCGGAACGTTATGGGTTATAACCAAGCGCTCCTTCGTGATCTTCGTGTCCTTCGTGGATCAAAAAACTTAAATCTCCAATCACAACGTTATGCTCTATGTTTTGGCTTTCATCCCTCATCCCTCATATTTCATCCTTAAATCAAAACCACCCCAGCCCTGAGCAAACGCCAGAACTGGGGTGGTAGGCCAAAACCAGAATTAGTACAAATCAGCCAAGACTGATTCGAGGGCTTCTTTGCTTGGGCGCAGTTGTTCGGCTGAGAGTTGGCTCAAGGGCTGTTCGTCCATGTGCAACAAATCGTGGATAGTACGATTGTTGTTTTGATTCACATAGATCAAGCCAGTGATAAACTCTTGGTTTTCGCGAGCGGCATCCAAGCGAGCCAAAGCAGCAACGCGGTTAGTGGGATCGTACTCGTTCTCAAGTTTTTTGAGCACAATCGTTGAGCCGTCGTGCATCTTGACGGGAATTGCTTCGCCTTCTTCGTAATCAACCGTGATTTCTTCTTGAGCGCGGATGAAGGTCATGTCGTGCAGACGTTCTTCGTGTTCCTTGCCGTAAGCGTAGCTCTTGGTTGAATCTTCATGGTTGTTGAAGGTCACACATGGGCTGATGATATCGAGAATCGCCAAACCACGGTGGCTCAAAGCAGCTTTCAACAAGGCTTCAACTTGGCGTGGGTCGCCAGCGAACGAACGAGCAACAAAAGTTGCGCCACCAATAATCGCTTCTGCACAGAGATCAATTGGGGGGAGTTCATTCAAGCCTGCGTATTTCAGCTTTTGGCCAATATCGGCGGTTGCTGAGAATTGGCCTTTGGTCAAGCCATACACGCCGTTGTTTTCGACGATATAGACCATTGGTACGTTACGGCGCACCAAATGCTTGAATTGGCCCATGCCGATTGAGCCAGTATCGCCGTCGCCACTCACTGCCAAGCCGATCAAGTTGCGGTTGGTGACGATTGCGCCAGTGGCAACTGAAGGCATGCGTCCGTGAACGCTATTGAAACCGTGCGAGCGGCCCAAGAAATAAGCCGGAGTTTTTGATGAACAGCCGATGCCGCTAAATTTAGCAACTTGATAGGGCTGGACACCTAATTCGAAACAAACCGAAACAATCCGTGATGAGATTGAGTCGTGGCCACACCCGGGACACAGCGTCGAAGGTGCGCCTTTGTATTCACCTTGTTCAAACCCAAGCAGGTTAATTTTTGGCTTGGGAGTCGCTTTGGTCGTTGCCATGGCCTATGCTTCCCCTTTTTGTACTGATTCAGTCACCCAGCGGGCGGTTAATGGCAAGCCATCGCAGCTTGCAACAGCAATAATCCGGCCAGCTAATTCTGGGTATTCCATCCGCAACAGTTGTGCCATTTGGCCGTTGTAGTTGTTGTCAACCACGTAAATGCGTTCGTACTTGGCCACAAATTCGCCAACTTCTTTGGTGAATGGCAATGCCCGCACCCGTTGATAAGCGGCGTTGATGTTGAGTTCGCGCAAACGATCCAAGGCTTCGATAATTGCTGGGTCGTTCGAGCCATACGAGAGAATCCCGATTGTGGCGTTTTCTTCGTTGACCATGATTGGTGCTGGAACGATCGTTCGAGCGGTTTCAAACTTGCGGGCCAAGCGATCCATGTTAGCGACCCACTCGTCTGAGCGTTCGGTATACTTGGCATCTTGGTTGTGGCCTGAACCACGGGTGAAGAAGGCGGCTTTGGGGTGGTTGGTGCCAGGCAACGTGCGGAAGGGAATTCCGTCGCCATCAACGTCGCGATAGCGGCCCCAATCGCCCACAGCGGTCAAAGCTTCAGCATCAAGCACCTTACCACGATCCATTGGCTCGGTTGGATACTCGAATGGCTCTGACATCCATTGGTTCATGCCCAAGTCGAGGTCGCTGAGTACAAACACAATCGTTTGCAAGCGTTCGGCCAAATCGAATGAGCGCCAGCCAAACTCAAAACATTCCTTGACGCTTGCAGGCAACAAACAAACATGTTGGGTATCGCCGTGGCTCAAGAAATAGGCTGAGAGCAAATCGCCTTGGCCGGTGCGGGTTGGCATACCCGTACTTGGGCCCATGCGCATCACATCCCAAACCACACATGGCACTTCGGTGAAATAAGCCAAGCCAGTAAACTCAGCCATCAACGAAATCCCAGGGCCAGAGGTAGCGGTCATTGAGCGAGCGCCAGCCCAACCAGCCCCGATAATCATCCCGATCGCTGCCAACTCATCTTCGGCTTGGACTACGGCATAGGTTGGTTTACCAGTTTCTTTATCGATCCGTAATTCTGGCAAGTAGTCGTTGAGCGCATCGACCAAGCTGGTTGAAGGGGTAATTGGATACCAAGCGACGAATGAAACGCCGCCAAATACCGAGCCAAGTGCGCCAGATGTATTACCATCGAGCATAATCATGCCCTTGGTTTTGTCCATGCGCTCGACGCGGAATGGCGATGGAGTGGAGATATTAGCAGCAGCCCAGGCTACCGCAGCATTCACCACATTCATGTTCGAGGCAATGGCTTTTTGCTTGCCTTTGAAGTGTTTATTCAAGGCGCTTTCGATTTCGGCAACTTCAATGCCGACCAAGTGCGCCAAAACTCCAACATAAACCATGTTGGCAATATAATCACGCAAGCTCGCATCGACCCCTGAATTCTTCACCAATTCCTTGACAGGCATGGGGAAGTAGGTCACGTCGCTACGTGAAAGCTCTTGGCGTGAATCATCAGGATACAGACAAATCCCACCTGGCTCAAGCGATTGAAGGTCATCGCCAAAGCTAGCTGGATTCATTGCCACCAAGACATCGCGTTTGTGGCGACGAGCTTGATAGCCATCCTTGCTCAAGCGAATTGAATACCATGTGGGTAAACCCTTGATGTTTGAAGGAAACAGGTTCTTGCCTGTGACCGGAATACCCATGTTGAAACATGCACGGAGGATGGTATTATTGGCGGTTTGGCTCCCAGAACCATTGGGAGTAGCCACAATAATCGCGAAGTCGTTAATATTCACGTCCTCACGGGCGATTTCAGCGGGCTGTTGCTCCGTCTGATAATCTACGACTGCCATGAACGTATTCTCCTTAATTGGCTTCTTTGCCAGGTTATAGCCTCTAAAGATACTGCGAACACAATGGTTCGTCAACCAACAAAACGCTGGTTTTTGCGGTTATCTAAACCATAATTGTACGCCGTGATTGCTTTAGCTGCGATGTATTATATCTATTATATCCATAGACAGAATCTATGAGAACAGCAGTTTTCACCAGTTTTAGGGGCGATTTGCTATTCTAGGGCTAAAAGAAGAACCAGCCGCTCTGTGCCATGAGCGGCTGGCGTGCCAACTGGAGAGGGGAGAGAGGAGCACCGAGATGCGCAGTTGCCGCTACGCCCTCGTATCAATGCTGACGCTTTGCCGATGAATGCATGTCCAGTGCTTCAGAACTGCGTCATAATAAAAACTGTTTTATCGGATAAATCAGTTTTTATTGATGGGCGTAGTGTACTCAAGGTTGGATAGTTTGTCAAGTAGCAAATAAAGGCAAAAGTCAGAAGTCAAAAAGCAAAAAATTGAATCTTGTTGAAACCACGAAGAACCAGAAGTGCGGCTCTAGGCTTTTGGCTATTGGAGCTTGGTTTGAAATACTACCAATTGTTCCGATAGACCATAGCCCTCAGCCAATAGCCATAGTTTCTCTGTGCCTCTGCTTTACAAACCTGACCCCTGAAATATCCTTGACTCTTTTGATTTTTGACTTTTGCCTTCTGACTTTACACTATATTTTGGCATAAACTTCTTGAACCGTCAGTCTACACTGAATTGAGCGTAACTCCAGCACTACTTGTGGATCATCGATTTCGCTTAAGAGCCATTGATTGGCTGCCTGACGACTGTAGTGCTCAATATGGTAGGGATCTTGGGCAACTAACAGGTATTCACGCAGCGAGGGAATTTGACGATAATGCTGAAATTTCCCCCCACGATCGTAGTGCTCGGTTGAGGGCGAAAGCACTTCAATAATCAGCGTGGGGTTAAGCAAGGTATCTTGATGGCTATCGTCAAACCAGGTTTCGCCATGCACAACCGAGACATCAGGATAGGTATACAAGCCTGTAGCCGAAATTTTGATGCGGAGATCGCTGGGGAAAACTGTGCAAGAACGCTGCTTTAACTGGCTATGCAATTCGGCAATCAAATTGGCCACAATCAAATTATGGTTGCGACTCGCGCCAGCCAAGGCATAAACCTGCCCATTCAGAAATTCATGTTTAGCAGGGCTGGTTCGCTCACCAGCCAAATATTCCTCAATTGTCATTGGGCTAATTGATTCGGCACTCATACACTCGCCATCCACTAAATTCAATCGCCCTTGCATCATAGCACATGGCTTTGAGGGTTGGTTGCTGGGGAGCGGAAGGCTTGATCCACGAAGAACACGAAGTTACACGAAGGTTTAAACCGCGAAGGACGCGAAGAGCACGAAGGAACTGATCTTAGCGATCCTTCGTGCTCTTTGCGGTTAAAAATGTGGTTCCTAATCTCTCCTGCATGCCTCTCGTCTAATGTTCTGACTTTTGACTTTTGACTTTTGACCTAGTTTAGTGGCCTTCTTCACCCAATTTGCGCACAATATCGGTTTGTGAGAGCACGCCGATCGGCCAAACGCGGCCATCGTTGCGCTCCTCAACCACGACCAAGCGATGAATTCGGTTGCTGGTCAGCAGATTCGCGGCACGGCTCAGATCAACATGGGGCATACAGGTAATAACATCGCGGGTCATAAACTCGCCAACTGGGCTGTCCATCGAGCGCTCATAATCGAGGCCACGACTCCAAGCACCAAGGGCATCGGTTTGCGAAAAAACGCCCGCTAAAGAACCAGGGCCATCAACCACCACCAAGGCTTGAATGCGGTTGCCTTGTAGGAGCGTGATTGCCTCGCGGAGGCTGGTTTCGGTTCGACAGGAGATTACTTCTGCGTTCATGGTATCGCCAACGGTTAACTGAGCAGTCATTGCCATGCTCCTTTGCATTTCTGAGGTTTGGCCGAGGTTCGATTGTTGGCTATTATAGCATGACGCATTGCATTATCAAGTACTTTTTTAGCGAATTTTCGCTAGATCGTAAAATTCTCATCTGGGCTGATGATAAAAGCAACCTGGACATTGACTTCGATCTGTTTGCGATGGATCATGGCAAGGCCCAAATCGTCTTTGCTAATTCCGCTACCGCCACTGCGCATGAAGCTAGCCGATTTACGAAACTCGCCATCTTGGGCATACGGATGGTGTTCACTGCCATATTGATCATCAACCCGATGCACGCCGATAATCCGCACGCCAAGAGTTTGCGCCATTGCTTTGGCCTTGGCTTTGGCTAATTCTAAGGCAGCTTGTAGCCATCCATTCAAGATTGCTGGATCATCGGGAAAGCCCCACGTAACATGTTCGAGATTGGCTTGTTTTTGGCTGGTGATAATGCCAAGCACATCGGGCAGTTGCTCTAAATCGGTGCAGCGAATTAAGAGGCTATAGGTGGCACTCGAACTGCGCAGCAACACGCCATTATTCACCTCAGCCACCACGCTTTGGAGTTGGATGGCCGTCTTGTCCAAGCCATAGCTGGTCAAGGCTTCGACCAACTGGCGCACTTCCTTGGCTTTTTCCAAGGCGGTATTGTTGCTAATCACCGACGAGCCTTTGATCCGCACGGTTATTTCCGCTCGATTAGCGTCAATCAGCTGGCGATAACTGCTGCTCACATTTAAGAGGTTTGGTTCCATAAACGGCTCCTTGATTGATCCACGAAGGACACGAAGGACACGAAGGGTTGAAACCGCGAAGCACGCGAAGGGTATATTTAGCCACAGATTGCACGGATTGCACGAATTATTCTTTTGCTATTTCCAACCCGCCACAGCATTCACTCTGTTCTATGCTTACTCCTGACCCCTAGCCCCTGACCCCTCTCACCCTTTAACTCTTTTGCCTTTTGACTTCTGCCTTTTGACTTGCTCCAAGGTTTGTGCGCAATAAATCGAGCACACTGCTGCTTGGTGGGCGTTGATGATGCCATGCGGCGATGATCTTGCGTTGTGGCTGGGCATCGAGCAAACGCCGATAGACCACATTGGGATGCGGCTCGGCTTGGGTGAGTGATTGTGGTACAAACGCCATGCCCAAGCCTGCGGCTACACAGCGTTGAATCGTGGTTAAATTGGTGACTCGCCCAACCACTTGCGGCTCCAAATATTGTTCGTAGCAAAAGGCATCAACTTGTTGGCTCAAACAATGGTCATCGTGTAACGCCAGCAGCGGCATGTGATATAAATCATTTAATTGCAAAACCGAACGCTGAGCATATTGATGATCGTGTGGTAATGCTACCAGCAACACTTCATCAAATAAAGGCTCAATCTGGATCAACGGATGCTCAATCGGCCCGCTGGCAATTAGCAAATCGAGGCTATATTCGATTAGTTGAATTAATAATTGGCTCGTCGTATGTTCAACTATGCTTAATGTTGTTCGGGGAAAATGGTGTTGAAAGGCTTGGCTGACGTTCGGAAAAAAGCGTGGAGCCAACGTCGGAATAATTCCAATTGCCAAACGACAAGCGTGCTGCTCGACACTATCACTAACATGTTGTTTGATCGAACGCCATTGGGTGAGCAATTGCTGCGCTTGCGGCAAAAGTGCTTGGCCCGCGGTGGTTAAGCGAATCGTGCGACCCAAACGTTCAAACAGCGCTTGACCGAGTTCATGCTCCAATTTAATAATTTGTTGGCTGAGCGAAGGTTGGCTAACGGCGCAACGTTGGGCAGCCCGACTAAAACCACCAGTTTCAGCGACCGCCACAAAATAGAGCAATTGATGAATTTCCATAGTTGTTGCCTATAGATTGTATAGTTAATAAGATGTTGCAACTATGGATATAATAGCATACAGTATAGTTGTAGGCATGGTCTGCACACCAACGCCTGTAACGATTACTCTGCTCAGCTTGTGCCAACAGAACGCTGAGCATCCTCCCGTTTTCTCAGTTTACCTTAGGAGATTTGTTCGATGGATGAGCAAGAACAACTGACGACCGCCCATGGTGCGCCAATTGCCGACAATCAAAACTCGTTGACGGCTGGCCCCCGTGGCCCACTGTTGATGCAAGATTATCAACTGTTGGAAAAAATGGCGACCTTCAATCGCGAACGGGTGCCAGAACGGGTCGTCCATGCCAAAGGCTCAGGGGCATTTGGGACGTTTACCGTTACCAATGATGTAACGGCCTATACCAAGGCTTCTATCTTTGGAGCAGTTGGCAAGCAAACTCCAATGTTATTGCGCTTCTCAACCGTTGCTGGCGAGCACGGCGCTGCCGATGCCGAACGCGATGTGCGCGGTTTTGCCGTCAAATTCTATACCGATGAAGGCAACTGGGATTTGGTCGGGAATAATACGCCAGTCTTTTTTGTGCGCGATCCCTACAAATTCAGCGATTTTATTCATACCCAAAAGCGTGACCCCAAAACCAACATGCGCTCGCCCCAAGCCATGTGGGATTTCTGGTCGCTCTCACCCGAAAGCTTACACCAAGTAACGATCTTGTTCAGCGATCGCGGTTTGCCAATTAGCTATCGGTTTGTGCATGGCTTTGGCAGCCACACCTATAGCTTTATCAACGCTCAAGGCGAACGCTTCTGGATCAAGTTCCACTTCCGCTGCCAACAAGGCATCAAGAACTGGACGAATGCCGAAGCCGCCGAAGTGGTTGGGGTTGATCGCGAAAGCTCACAACGCGATTTGTTCGATGCAATCGAACGCGGCGAATATCCAAGCTGGAAGCTTTGCGTCCAAGTGATGCCCGAAGCTGATGCTGAAACCTACCACCTCAACCCATTCGATTTGACCAAAGTATGGCCACACGGCGATTATCCGTTGATCGAAGTTGGCACGATGGAGTTGAATCGTAACCCCGAAAACTATTTTGCTGAAATCGAGCAAGCTGCATTTGAACCATCAAACATTGTGCCAGGCATTGGCTTCTCGCCTGATAAGATGTTGCAAGCGCGGATTATGTCGTATGCTGATGCCCACCGCTATCGCATTGGCGTAAATTATGCTGCACTACCAGTCAACAAACCGCATTCACCAGTCAACACCTATCATCGCGATGGCCAAATGCGTTTCGATGGTAATGGTGGTGGCTCGGTTAACTACGAGCCAAACAGCTTTGGCGGCCCGGTGCAAAACGAACGCTACGCTGAACCAGCCCTCAAAATCAGCGGCGATGCCGATCGCTACAATCATCGCGATGGCAACGACGATTACACCCAACCAGGCAATTTGTTCCGCTTGATGAATGCTGATCAACAACAACAGTTATTCAACAACATTGCAGCGGCGATGCAAGGCGTGCCTGAATTTATCCAATTGCGCCAAATCGGCCACTTCTTGAAAGCAGATCCTGCTTATGGTCGCGGAGTTGCCGCCGCCCTGGGCCTCGATATCAGCAGCCTCGAAGCCTAGTTTTATTAAGGATGAAGGCTGAATTATGAGGGATGAAAATCTAGCGCCTTTGTAATGCAGTGGATTAAAGCTTAGGCTCTTGGCTGAAGTAGATGCCAATATCTACCAAGCCAAGAGCCTTTTTATTGATCTACGAAGATGACGCTATAGGCTATAGGCTTTGGGCTCTTGAAATCATCGCAATTTCCCAAAAACGTTCCGATAGCTTTAATGGTTTACGAGGATAACAACCGTCAATGTCCCCTCACCCCCGACCCCTCTCCCACTGCGGCGAGCGAGGGGAGGCTTGTCAGCGCGATTCCCCCTCGCCTCGCGGGCGGGAGAGGGGGCTAGGGGGTGAGGGATAGTCATCATTACCAACCCAATGAACCATTATATATAGCCCATAGCCCTTCGTCCTCTGCGTTAAAAACTACCTGAACCCTGAACCCTCGCCACTGACCCCTGATTTACAACGACACTCGTAAACAACACACTGCCAACTACCAAACCAATCCACGAGATCCAAGTGGTTGCATCAGGTTGCAACAGGGCTTGACCACGCAATGCTTGCACCGTCACGCTGGCGACGAGGCCGAGATAGGCGACCGCTGCGCCCCAGGTCAAGGCCAAACGTTGCTTATCGTTGAAACGTTGTTTGGCGTTATAGAGCAACCAGCCAATCAAAGCCAGCACTTGTGCCCCGTGAATGCCAACAAAGTGGGCGATCCGTAAATCGCCATGCTCGCTGCTCCAGCCCAAAATCGCGATGCCACGACCGCCATCAGCAGCGCCGACGGTATGCGCACCAATTGCGGGAACCGAACCGCCAGCTTGCAACACTTCCATTTGGGCAGGGCTGGGGTTGGTCATCAAAAAGCCAAGCCCAAAGCCAAGCAGCATCAAGCCCATTCCCAACTTCAAACTGAGCATAAAAACGCGATCAGCAATTGGCTTTTGGCGCAGGAAAACCACAAATCCAACAATATTAATCAGATAGAAGACTGTGATCGTCGTGCCCATGATGCTCCATAAGGTTTCATCAATGGGAGTTGCGACGTTGAAGTGCATTGGTTGGCCGCGCACAGCTTGGGTAATAAATAACACAATTTCGATTGAAAGCGCAGCAGCACAGGCATCCATCACAAAACGCATCAAACGAGGCCGCAACTTAACATAGCTAAACATCCACAAAACGGTTGGCGCATAGACCACAAACGAAACCGCAAATTTTAGGCTTTTCATCCAAACTGGTTGGCCAAGCACCTCACGCGGGTCAACAGTCACCCCGGCGATTGCGAGCACCAAGAAAAAGCAACTAAGCAGGAAAAAGATCGTCATGCCTTTGCTGGTGGCCCAAAATTGGCGCAAAATAGCTCCGGCTCCCGACGTAGTACGCCGAGCCTCTGGGAATTGAGCAGTCGTTGTCATGGCTGTTCCTTTATTTAGTTACAGGTTGAGCAATGGTTGTAAGGTTGGGTGAACGAACAAGACCGTGGATCGTGCGCACGACCATATAGATCAAAAATCCGACGGGTCCGACCATAAGTACGCTGACAAGGATAGGACTGATGATTAGGGCAAAAATGTTGCGTTCACGGCTATCTAAATAGATCCAGCGAGCCACAAAGAGATCAAAGGCCAAAAAGTGCACCCAACTGAGTGTGGCACCGCTCTCATTACCAATCAATTCAATCACGCCAGGCAAAGTTGGGTTGCTCACGTCAGCCCAAACGGTGGCAAAAATTGGCAACAAGACAATCGCATAAATCAGCGCTGGGCCAAGAATAATCCATGGCGATTGGATAATCCGCTGAGTCCATTTCCAAAACGGCAACACCACCATCAGAAACCAAAATGGCATGACAAACAAACTGCTAAGCGAAAATAATTGAGCCACCATAATGCCTCCCGCATTGCAAGGTTCAATCAAACTGCTGTTATTCTAGAGCGTGAAATAGGGCTTGTGATGGCTATTTGGGGCTAGGTGCGTTATACCGAAAGAACTAGAGCGATCCTAGGCTGAAAACGCTAGACGAATCATTGCTCCGCTTGGTACTATTGGAGTGGGTGATAGGCGGGCGCTTTTGAACCTAACTGCTAACAGCATGTTAGAAATTAGCCGTTAACGTTGCATTATCTTGACATGCCATGGTGAGCGACGTATGATCAAATCACGTTCAGAAGTTCGCACTAGAAGGGGTTGTAATGGATTACAAGGATTACTACACAATTCTTGGAGTAACAAAAACTGCAACCGAAGCTGAAATCAAAAAAGCCTATCGGAAATTGGCGCGTCAATATCACCCAGACCTCAATCCCGGCGATTCTGAAGCTGAACGTAAATTTAAAGAAATCAACGAAGCCTATGAGGTAGTGTCGGACAAAGACAAGCGAGAGAAGTACGATCGCTTCGGTGCCGATTGGGGACGCGCCCAAAGTACAGGTTCGGGGTTTAATTGGAGTCAATACGCCTCGCAACCAGGTGGTTTTGGTAGCAACTTTGGCGGCGATTTCGCCAACGGTGAGTTCTCCGATTTTTTCGAAATGTTGTTTGGCAATGCCAGCCGCCGCCAAACCAGCGGGGTCTATGGCAATCGCCGACCACAACGCGGCCAAAATGTTGAGCAAGCCATTGATGTTACTTTAGCTGAAGTGCTCAGTGGTACCCAACGCACGCTGCAATTGCAAGCACCCGAAATGTGTAGCAATTGTGGTGGCAGTGGGGCCAGCCGTGGTAGTATTTGCCCAACCTGTGGCGGTACTGGTGTGAGCGGCACAAGCACTCGCACGATCAATGTGCGCATTCCTGCCGGAGTCGATCAAGGCTCACGCATTCGCGTTGCTGGCGAAGGCAGCCCTGGCATCGACCAAGGCAAACGTGGCGATTTGATGTTGGTGGTCAATCTCGTGCCCGATAGTCGCTTCGAGCGCAAAGGCAACGATTTACATACCGATCTCGCAGTCGATTGGCATACCCTCATCCTTGGCGGCAAAATAAAAGTTCCATTGCCTGATGGCAAGCAATTAACCTTAACGGTGCCTGAACAGACCCAAAATGCTAAAGTGTTTCGTTTGCGCGGCCAGGGCGTGCCCAGCCTGCGCGATCAGAACACTCGCGGCGATTTGTTGGTCAAAGTTCAGGCAGTGCTACCAACCAGCCTGACTCCCAAACAGCGCGAATTGGTAATGGCTCTACGGGACAGCGAATAATGTCAGAAGGCAAAAATCAAAAGGCAAAAGGGTTTTGACTTCTGCCTTTTGACTTTTGATTTTGACAAAGGGTTTTTATATGAAGTTAGAACGATTTACCGAAAAAGCGCAAGAAGCGTTTCAACATGCCCAAGAGTTGATGCACGAACAGCATCACTCGCAGCTCGATGTTGAGCATATCTTCTTGGCGTTGTTGCGCCAATCGGATGGGATTGCCGGGCGGGTTTTGGGTCGCCTCAGTGTCAATGTTGAATCAGTAATTGCCCGCGTCGAACGCGAGCTTGATAAATCACCCAAAGTTTATAACTATGGCTATCCGCAGCAAAGCGTCTATGTAACGCCGCGCACGCAACGATTGGTCAAACGCGCCGAGCAAGAAGCTGAGCGCATGGGCGATCAATATGTCTCAACTGAGCATTTGTTGATTGCAATTGCTGGCGAACGCGAAGGTGCTTCCGCTCGTATTCTGGCCAGTTTTGGCATCGACACCGAGCGCTTGCTTTCAATTTTGATGGAGATTCGTGGCTCGCAACGCGCCGATGATCCAACTGCCGAGAGCCGTTATGAAGTGCTGGAAAAATATAGCACCGATCTAACCGCCCTGGCCTCTCAAGGCTTGCTTGACCCAGTAGTTGGCCGCGATAGCGAAATTACCCGCGTGATTCGGATTTTGAGCCGACGCAGCAAAAATAACCCGGTGTTGGTAGGCGAAACTGGCGTTGGTAAAACTGCCATTGCTGAAGGCTTAGCCCAACGCATTGCCAATGGCGATGTGCCCGAGTTGTTGCGCAATCGGCGGGTGCTGGCGCTCGATTTGGCAGGCATGGTCGCCGGCTCTAAATTCCGTGGCGAGTTTGAAGAACGACTCAAAGCAGTGATGGATGAGGTGCGCTCGGCCAAAGGCAAAGTGATTGTCTTTATCGATGAATTACACACCGTGGTTGGGGCTGGCTCAGCGGCTGGCTCAATCGATGCCTCGAATATGCTCAAACCAGCCTTGGCACGCGGTGAAATGCAGGCAGTTGGCGCGACTACCACCGACGAATATCGCAAGCACATCGAAAAAGATGCAGCCTTGGAACGCCGTTTCTCCCCAGTCTATGTTGAAGAGCCAGATGTTGAAACCACGATCGAAATGCTGCGTGGTTTACGCCGTCGCTACGAAGAACATCACAATTTGACGATTAGTGATGCTGCTTTGAAAGCCGCCGCCAACCTCTCGCATCGCTATATCAACGATCGTTTCTTGCCCGATAAAGCCATCGACTTGATCGACGAAGCTTCGGCCAAACTGCGAATTGATATTTATTCGATGCCCAAGGAGTTGCGCGAAAAGCAACAAGCAATTCGTGATTTGCATCGTGGCGAGGAAGATGCTGGCAATCAACGCGATTACGAACGCGCGGCGATTCTCAAAGCCGAAGCCTTGGCCTTGGAGAGCGAATTTCAGCTTGAGCGCCAGCAATGGCTTGAAACCAATCAGCTCGATGATGTGGTCGATGAAGAAGATGTGGCCACGATCGTTGCCAACTGGACGGGGATTCCGGTGCAGCGTATGCTCGAAACCGAAAAACTCAAGTTGGTCGAGATGGAAGAACGTTTGCATGCTCGCGTTGTTGGTCAACACGAAGCCGTAACCGCCGTTGCCGATGCGATTCGCCGTGCTCGATCTGGCCTCAAAGACCCACGCCGACCAATTGGCTCATTCATTTTTGTGGGGCCAACTGGGGTTGGTAAAACCGAATTGGCTAAAGCCTTGGCAGCCTTCTTGTTCGACGACGAAGATGCCATGACCCGCGTCGATATGTCGGAATACCAAGAACGTCACACGGTTTCGCGCTTGGTTGGCGCACCTCCAGGCTATGTTGGCTACGACGAAGGCGGTCAATTAACCGAATCAATTCGTCGCCGCCCATATCAAGTAATTTTGTTCGATGAAATTGAAAAAGCCCATGGCGATGTCTTCAATTCGTTGTTGCAAGTGCTTGATGATGGCCGCTTGACCGATGCTCAAGGCCGCACCGTCGATTTCCGCAACACCGTGATCATTATGACCTCGAATGTGGGCACTGATGAGATTCGGGCTGGCTCGATTGGCTTCCGCCGCGAGAACAAAATTGATATGGGTGAAGTGCGCAAGCGGGTTGACGATGCCATGAAACGCACCTTCCGACCTGAGTTCTTAAACCGCATCGATGAAATTATTCTGTTCAAGCCATTGGAAATGGCCGAATTGACTGGAATTATCGATATCTTGGCCTCTGAAGTTGCAGGCCGTTTGGGCGAGTTGCAAATTACCTTGCATCTGACCCGCGCTGCCAAGGAATTGTTGGTGCAAGAAGGCTACAACCCAGTGTATGGGGCACGTCCATTGCGCCGCACCTTGCAACGCTTGGTCGAAACGCCGCTCTCACGCGCCTTGCTTAAAGGCGAATTCAGCGCTGGCGATGTGGTCGAAGTCGATGTTGAAAATGGTGTGATTATTTTCAACAAAGGCGAACGCTTGCAAATTACCAGTAGCAAGCCAGTTGAGCCACTTTCAGCCTAACCAAACTTGTATCGAAACAGCGGTCGGGAAGTTGCTTCCCGACCGCTGAATGGTTTAAGTCAACAAACGCACCACAATCGCCGCATGCTTATCGCCTTCAGCAGCCATCGATTGCGCATGTTCGGCAGTTTGCCACCATTGCCAATCGAGATGATGATACAACCCCAACACATCAAATGGCACAGCTTGCGGCAGGGTTGCTACAACATTGGCGGGGTTTTGCATTTGCCAGCGTTGCACGCTAGCTTGCTCGGCCACAGGTACTGGGTGATAAGCGATTCGCGCAATACAGGCTGCATCTTTGGTTACGAATTGACGATTAAATTCCATGGTCAAAATCGAGCCAGAGAAGGCGGTGCGGTATTGCGAATAGCCGCAACCACTGCCTGAATCCAAGGCCAAGGCCTGCAAGCTCAGCCATGGGTTAAACACCATTGAATTTTCCAACTCGATAATCGTTTGATCATCGATCAAGCCCAAAAACAGATGAAATTGATGATAGCCATCGCCCAAAAATGTTGCCAGATCAAACGGGGCTGGCTGGGAGCGCAATTGCACCACCTGACGCAACAGATTGATTCCGCGGGATTGAGGCCGCCCATTGAAGCGCTGAAAATAGCGTTGATAGACCAGACTGAGCGCGTCGAAACTTGGTTCACAGCTTAAGCGTGGTGCGTCTGGCTCGCCACAAAAATCCAGCCAAAGCTGCTGTGGTTGGCTCGGATCAAGCAAAATACTGGCTCGGGTATGGCGGGTGGTGACTGAAGGGCAAGAACCCAAGCTGATCAAGCCATCGGCACGGGCTGGCGTGCGGCTTAATCGGCGTTGTGAATGCCAACGAAAGCCCCATTGATTAAGCGTCTGGTTGCGCCGCAATTCGCGGTGCCAAGCGGGCAAAATGTGGCTCATAGCAGGCTCCTTGCACGAAAAAACGACTACCCTTGTAGGATAGTCGTTGGGTGTGTCAGGGATTGACCTTTACAAACCAATTATTGGCCTTCGCGAGCCAGTTCTTCCATTTTTTTGCGCAAACTCAAGGGGCGCATATCCGTCCAAATTTGTTTGATATGCTCTAAACATTCAGCTTTTGGGCCAACTTTACCTTCATCATTCCAGCCAAGTGGATTTTCACGATCGGCTGGCCAAATCGAATATTGCTCTTCATGATTCACGACAACTTTGTAGATAGTGGTATCTTCTTCTTCGTTCCAACCCATGGTCAAGAACCCTCCATCATAGGCCAACATCGCTGTTGGTAAATTTTGA
This sequence comes from Herpetosiphon sp., assembly GCF_003512625.1. NCBI lineage: Bacteria > Bacillati > Chloroflexota > Chloroflexia > Herpetosiphonales > Herpetosiphonaceae > Herpetosiphon > Herpetosiphon sp. The sequence continues at coordinate 27,856 of NZ_DOPT01000029.1, forward strand.
TAATTGCAGCAGCTAGGGCGATTGCGAGGATGCGGCTTGCACCACAAATGCTTGTGCTGCAACGTGGCTTTATTTTACCGCATGCCTTCATGGCCTAGCAATAGCCAAATTTAGGCGTGACGGGCTAGGACTTGGCGCAATGCAGGCAAGGGCTGTGCTCCAGTGACTTGTTCGACCACTTTGCCACCCTTGAACACCAACAAGGCTGGAATGCCTTGGATATTGAAGCGTTGGGCGATGCGTGGGTTTTCATCAACATTCAATTTGGCTACGACTGCTCGCCCAGCAAATTCTTTGGCTAAGCTTTCGATCGAAGGCGCAATCGCCCGACACGGCCCACACCAAGCCGCCCAAAAATCGACCAGTACAGTTTGGCCGCTACGAATGGTTTGCTCAAAATTGGCATCAGTCAGCGTCAATGGGGTTGAGCCGCCTGCAACCGCTGCTGCTGGTGTTAGCGGTGTGCTAGCCGCATTCGGCAGATTACCCAAGGCTTGGCCATTGACTAAGGCCTCAAGTACAGGCTGCAATTGCTCTTTGCTCAATCCGCCAACACAACGGCCTTGTACCTCGCCTTGGCGAATAAAGACAGCACTTGGAATTGCGCTAATTGCATAATCCTTGGTAAGCTTCGGGTTTTCTTCAGGATTGACTTTGACGATCAAGGCCCGACCTTCAAATTGAATCGCCAAAAGATTCAGCACTTTATCGAAGGCTTGGCTCTGAGGATCGGTTTTGCTGCTCCACACGACCATCAAGGGATACCCAGTATTGAGCACGCGCTCGAAACTTTGATCGTTGGTATGAATTGGGGTTGAGAATGTCATCGCTGACCTCCTTGGTGTTACTGGTTTGAGTGTAACACGCTGCCACAGCTCGTTGCATTAGCAATCTGTCAATGTTTATTCTTTTTTATTGAATTAAATTTAATTGATTGTGATCACCACCCCTCCGCCCTGCCTCAAGGCGGGGAACGCAGGGTGTTTTCATCCCCCTGCACCCCCTAAAGGACAATTTATAGTGTGCAGCAGAGCATGGATTCTGGTAAATTTTTGTTTTAGCTAGCCCAAAATGCTCGGTTGAGTTGCTAATTGTTCAATGATGTTTGGCGCAACTTTGTAGGCATGAAGTTGCTGAGCAAAGCTAATTTCATCGCGCATGTCCAGCGATTGGGCGGAGGTCAGGCTATCAGTGCCTAAGCCAACCCGAATGCCTTGGGCCAGCATCTGTTCAAGCGGCATGCGCCCACATAAGAGGTTGTGGTTAGAGCGCGGGCAATGCACGACAGCACAATCATATTGAGCAATTAACGCCAGATCATGGGCATCGACTTGGACGGCATGCACTAACACAGGCTGGGCTTCGAGCACGCCCAAGCGTTCGAGATAGGCGATTGGCGAACATTGCGGAGCTTGCCATTCGATATGGGGGGTTATGCGGCGGTTGAGTTCACGTAATGAGCCAATGCCTTGTTGCAAAAAAGCTACTTCGGCAGGCGATTCGGCAATGTGGATGGCCCAAGGCACAGCTTCAGCTCGACACCAACGCGCCGCAGCTTCGAACAAACTTGGCGCACAACTATAGGGTGCATGAATGCTCAAGCCAATTTTCATGGCGGTTTCCCGTTTGCGCCATGTGTCGATTTCGCGTTGGGCGGCGCTCAATCGCTCCAGCGCCACCGTTGGATCAAAGCCCAGCACTTCGAGATAGACCACGCCCGCCAAGCCGCTGCTGAGCAAGGGTTCGATGCTTAATCGGGTGGCTGAAATATCGCCAACTGTGGTGGTTTGGTTTTGCTGGAGTTGTTCGATAGCCTTGTGGATACCACGTTCGAGGGTAGCGTTATCAAGCTGCATGCGCCGCGCAAGCATGGTTTGTAGCCATGAGCCGAATTCTTGGCCAGTGGGACAAACCTCGGCCAAGGCGCTAAGTTCTAAGTGAGTATGGGCATTGGTATACATTGAGCACTCCTACTAAGGCGATTCTGCTCAAATAGTAGCACTAATGCCCATATCCAACCTGCTAGATCATACTCATCAACTGCCACATAATCACAATGAACGTAATCAGCACAATCACCCCAATCGCCATAATCAGCAGATTACTGCGTTGTTGACGATTGGTATACAAACGCGGCGCTGGTGCTTCGCGAATGGTGTTATCGGCGGGTGGCATGGGCATGGTTGGCGCACTGGTTGGCTCTGGGGCTTTGGCCACGGCGGCTGGGGTTGGCGGCAATGGCTGTACCCGCCGTTTAGTTGGCTCAGAAGACGCTTTTTCATATTTGGTCGCGGGGGTTGGCGGCGTTGGCACCGACTCTGCAGGAATGACGTTGGGAATCGGTTGGCTGGCCGTTTTAGGCGCAGTCGGAGTGGTTGGAGTTTTTGGCTCGCTGGCGACCACTGGCGGCGTTGGGTTTGAAATTGCCGGGGTGCTGGGGGCATTGACCGCTTGATCCAGCACCGGCGTGATTTGGCTGCGCACATATTCGCCAGTGCCAGTCGATGAAATGCCCAAGGCTGCTTCGAGCGCTTCGGCTAAATCCAAACCAGTTGGGAAGCGCTCAGCCGGATCTTTGGCCAACATTTTGAGAATCACCGCCTCAAGTTGGGCCGAAATCGCCGGATTGATCGAGCGCGGGGCTTTGGGTGGCTCGGCCATATGCAACATCGCAATCGCCAATGGATCAGCGTCGTCAAATGGTACTTGGCCCGTCCAAAGCTCATACAAAATTACGCCCAAGCTGTAGAGGTCAGTTTGAGCCACAACTTTGGCCGAAGAAATCGCTTGTTCAGGCGCGACATAGTGTGGTGAACCGAAAATCTCACCGCGTGTGCCAACTTCGGTCAGCAAAGCCAAGCCAAAGTCGGCCAAAATCGCCCGTCCATCTTTGTTGATCATAATATTCGATGGTTTGACATCACGATGGATAACGCCTTTGCTATGGGCATAATCCAAAGCAGCACAAACTTCACGAATCATGCGGCAGAGTGTGCGTGGAGTCCATTCTTGGGCGCTAGTCCGCACTTGCTCGATCACCTTGTGCAGATTATCGCCCTCGATATACTCCATCACCATATACAACAGGCCATATGAATCGCCATAGTGATAGAGCCGCACAATGTTGGGATGCTCAAGTTGGGCAATCGCTTGGGCTTCACGATTGAAACGCTCGGCATAGCTTTGATCGTTGCGGAAGGGCGTGTCGATCACTTTGATCGCGACGGTGCGATTGAGCCGCACATCAACCCCTCGAAAGATATTGGCCATGCCACCACGACCCAGCAAGGCTTCAACCCGATAGCCATCGAGATATTGGCCTTCCAAAGGTTTTTCGGGGTCGAAAGTGGCAAAGCCCAAGGCTCCTGGTTGCGAAGGTGGTCGCACTCCAGGCGCAGCATTGGCATTGGCCGCAAGTTGATGACTGCCTGTGATCCCCAAAGCCTGTTCTAGGGCTGCGATCAGCTCTGCGCCCGTTTGAAAGCGCTCGGCTGGGGCTTTAGCTAAAGCTTGGAGCAACACTGCTGCTGTAGCATTATTCAGCTTGGGGTTTTTCTCTTGGGGCGGTGGCGGCGGCTGAGTAAGATGTTGCAAGGCTACGCTGGTTGCCGAAGGATCATCGAATGGCACCGAGCCAGTCAACAATTCATACAACATCACGCCCAAGGCATATAAATCTGATTGGGGGATGGCATCAGCCGAACGCCGTGCTTGCTCCGGGGCGATATAGTGGGCCGTGCCAAAAACTTCGCCCTGCGAGCCAAGCTGAGTATCGAGCGCCAAGCCAAAATCCATCAACACGACCCGCTGATCATGGGCCACCATCACATTCGATGGCTTGATATCGCGGTGAATTACGCCCTTTTTATGGGCATAATCGAGCGCACTGGCCAAACTACGGGCAATGTGCATCACGGCGCTATGAGGCAAGAGGCTGTTGGTGCTGGTATATTGGGCTAAAACTTTCGAGAGATCAACGCCATCGATATATTCCATGACAAAATAATAGAGGTTGTCAGTATCGTCGGCGTAGTAGATCTGCACAATATTTTCGTGCCGCCACGTGGCAATAGCGCGGGCTTCGCGCACAAAACGCTCGGCATAGCTTGGCACTTGACGATAACGACCATCGATCACCTTGATTGCCACAGGCCGATCAAGCTTGATATCGTGGCCAACGTAAATCAAGCCCATGCCACCACGGCCTAGAACGCGGTCGATGCGGAAGTTGGCGAGTTGTTTCCCAATCAGATCATCAGTCATAATGTGCCAAACTTAAATTCAAAAAGTAAAAAAGGCTGAAACCGCGAAAAGCACGAATGATATGTCTAGCCACGAATTGCACGAATTACATGAATAAGCTGCTCATCCTCCATCCCTCATTCTTCATAATTCCCGCTGTGCCTCTGCGTTAAAGAATCGATCCACGACGATTTATTTTAGCCACAGATTGGTACAGATTTGTTTGATTATCATCTTATACCAATCGCCTGATCCCTAGCCCCTGACCCCCTCTCCCGCACGCGAGGCGAGGGGGAACCGCTCGAGTGCTCCCCTCGCCCGCCGCAGTGGGCGAGGGTTGGGGTGAGGGAACGAAAACTGATTGCTAATCCATGAACCATTATATCTATATTCTAAGTTCTTCCTTGGTTATTGGCGACTATGGCGGCCTTGGGTAATTTTGGTCAATTCACTGATAAAGCGATTGAGACCATTAACATAGCTTTCAAGATAATCGTTGGCGATCCGGCGGGCCAAATCGCGTCGTCCAGCAGCCACAAACAAGCCAACATGTGGGCGAAAGTCGCGTAGCGAAACGTGCATTACCCCATTGGCATCGGTGATAACACCCCAAGCCAAGGTTTTTTTCTCGTTATCGTCTTTGGCAGTGATAAAACGGGTTAATGAGCTGGTATCGGCCACCGCGCCCACATTTGAAAGCACCTCGCGGCCTTTGATCAAATCGTTGAGCACATCGAACTTACCAGGAATCGCATCGAGCAAGCGTTGCAAAGCCATCGGTACGTGGGCCAACAAGCGCAAGGCTCCTGACGAAGTGCTTTCGCCCGATTGGGCAATATCTTTGGCGCGGGCTGAAACCTCGCCAAAGCCAGCAATCGTCGCCAAATAATGCTTTTGGGTTGCCTCAAAGGTATCCCAGACTTCCGCTCGCCACTCTTGCCGCGCTTGATCGAGCAAACTTAATGCGCGTTCATGCAATTTGCTAATTTCCAGCTCTTCCAGCGGAACCTCGAAGGTCATGGGGTGCAGTCGATCGCTGGGATTGGGAATGCTGCCATCAACCGGAATGAGAATTGCCGGATTAGCCAGCGATTCCTCGAACGCCGTGATCGTTGCTTCGACCGCTGCTTTGAGATTGGCATCGTTGGAGGCTTCTTGCAATGACGCTTGCAACTCTGGATTAGGCTTGTAGGAAACCGCATGAATTGCCCGATAGAGCACCAAAATATCGTTAACTGTAATTCGAATTTGGTCGTTACGCTGCTTGAACAACTTGCGCAATTCCAAAATCTTCTTCAGATCAACCCCGATTGATTCGGCGCTGGCTTCAGCCACAATCTTGGGGCTATCAGCGAGAATCTGTTTTTCTTCGTCGTTGAGTTCAATATTGGGTGCATAGGGGCGTACCGTACCCGCGACTGGCGCTGGTTGGCCACGCAAATAGACCGCCCAAGCCAAGGCTTCGAGGGTCATAATTTCGGCGACGGCTGAACCCCAAGCGCCATCGAAGAAAATATGCGATTGATCAAAGACCATACTTGAGCCAGTATCGATCAAGGTCAGGCCGTGGTCGCCTAGTCCACGTTCGGTCAGGCGCAACTCGGCTAAGGGCAAATGGCGCGGTCGGCCATCAGCATTAAACCAAATTGGTGCACAACGCAAGGCCTCAAGTTGTTGGCTGGTTTCAGGCCGCAACTTACCCAAAATGCTGGGCAAGATTGTGCGTTTGGTGGTTGCCAAAGGAATTAATGAAGTTGGGGCATGGTTGGCTGGGCTGGCTAACAAGGCAGCAATTTGGCTGCGCACACTGCTTACATCATTGGGTCGAGTGCTATTGGGCGCACAAGCAGGAATCAAATAATAATGGCCGCGCCAAATTAAGCCAATATGCCAACTTTGGCGTGGCAAAGCTACCATATTTTCGTTGTAGGGTGTGGGATCAAGGTAGGCTGCCAGGGCCATTTGGCGTTGATAGGCTGGCAAGGCGATTTCGCGAGCACGCTGAAACTGTTTGCCCCAACGTTCGCGAATTTCTTTGGGCAAATCGCGGGTAGATTCGGCCATAAATTCATCGAATTTGCGTTTGCGATACAGCGCATAATTTTCTTGCGATTGAACATCGGGGCCACGGCCATAAGGGCGTTGGCGCTCCCATTGATTATATAAATCGGCAAACTGACGAGTTTCAGGATTAACCTTGGTCAGATCGCGCAGCAAGGCCAACGAAACGCGCTCACGCCATTCGTTTTCGAGCAAATCGGGGTAACTATGCAGAATATGAATCGCCGCCATAACCCAAGCGGTCATGCGGTCGATTGGTGGCAAATTAATTTTATGATCGTTCAGGGTTTCATCGAAGCCAATCGTTTCGTTGGCATGGCGGGCAGTATCTTCGCGCAAGGCATAGCCCACATAAAACTGCCATGTGCCTTCCGGAAACGCATCTTGCGGATCTTTGCCAGCCAATTCGAGCAGTTTTTGGTAACCCCAAATAACCGCAGCCGGCCCAGCAAAGAACGTGCTAAACACCGCTTTATCGAGGGCTTGCTCAACCCCACGAAACAGCAAATTTACATCGCGCTTAATGACATTGCCTGCTGGACGACGGCCCGTCAACTTCGCCAAGCCACTTAAAATCACCCCGGGGACATTACCAGCAGGCACGACCCGCGAGATTTGGTCAACAACGGCATCGATCTCCGGCAACGACAACCGCGACACCTGACTGATCGAGATCGAATGCGCAATACTACGCAAATTATCGGCAGTCAAATGCGAGGCAGCGGTGAACTGTTGCTGCGAATCCATGATACCCCATCCACACCACATGCTCGATAGCGAAAAATTAATGACCTCATGATAGAGGAGCGTGGGCAGCCTGTCAAAATATTAAAATGGGCCTGTTTTGACGCGCTGCGCTGTTGTGCTAATCCTACTATATTTTATCGTTTTTTGAAAGAAGCAGGTAAAGTCAAAAGTCAAAAGCCAGAATGATCCACGAAGGGCACAAAGCACCACGAAGGTTAATTACTTCCTGCTCTTCGTGTCCTTCGTGGGTCAATAACTTATAGTCTCCAATAACTGATCCATAATCGCTATGTTCTATGCTCTACGCTCTATGTTCTGATTCAGCCCATGCTATAGTTAAACCGCCAACTGCTTCAGCGGGTAAGCAGCCTCTAGTAGATAGGAACGATGATGCCACGAATCCAAGCAATTGGGCTAGGTGTGCCCCAGTATTGCGTACCACAGCGGGCGGTGCAAGAGTTGGTGGCCCAGCGCTTTGCTCCAGCGTTTCCCGAAATTCAGCGCTATCTGACGATTTTTCGCCATGCCCAAATCGATACACGCTACTTGGTACGGCCCTTGGAGTGGTGGCATGAACCGCGCAGTTTTGCTGAATGCAATGCTATTTTTATCGAAGAAGCCCTCAACTTGAGTTGCCAAGCGATTGAGGCCTGTTTACAACCACTTGATCTCACGCCCAACGATATTGATCATTTGGTGGTGGTGACCACAACTGGTTTGGCCGCGCCCAGCCTTGATGCGCGTTTGATGCAGCGGCTTGGCATGCAACCTCAAACGCGCCGCACGCCAATTTGGGGCTTGGGCTGCGCTGGCGGTTTGGGCGGTCTCAACACGGCCTTCGATTATCTCCGCGCTGAGCCAAATCAGCGGGTCTTGTTAATAAATGTTGAATTTTGCTCGCTGACCTATCTCGCCGATGATTTTTCCAAACGCAACTTGATTGCCACTTCACTGTTTGGGGATGGAGTGACCGCCGTGCTGCTCGAAGGCGATCAGGTGGCTCCGCGTGGGTCGGGCTTGGGCCAGATTGTTGGCACACTGAGTCATCTTTATCCCGACAGCGCTGAAATTATGGGCTGGAATGTGGTTAATTCAGGGTTTGAGGTCGTATTCTCTTCGCGGATTCCCTCGATTGTGCGCGAAGAATTTCGCCCTTTGTTGGAACAATTTTTGGCCCAACATGGCCTGAGTCAAGCCGATCTTGGGCGCTATTTATTGCATCCTGGTGGGGCAAAAGTCGTGCAAGCCTACCAAGAATCGTTGCATCTCGCCGATGCCGATTTGGCGGTTTCGCGAGCAGTCTTGCGCGAATATGGCAACATGTCGTCGGCTACCATTTTCTTTGTAATGCAGCAAGCCTTAGCCGCCCAACCTCTAGCCAAGGATGAATATGGCTTATTGGCGGTGTTCGGGCCTGGTTTTAGTGCCGAATTGGGATTAATTCGCGGCGAATAAGGAGATTTATTATGTCAAACAATCTATCGTATGAAACGGTCTTTCATGAGTTGGAACAAACGGTTCATGCGCTCGAAGCAGGCGATTTACCATTGGAACAAGCCTTGAGTCATTATGAACGTGGGATGGTTCTGGCGGCCCAATGCAATCAATTGTTGCAAAACGCCGAGCTGCGCGTGCAGCAAATTATCAATGGGCAGTTGATTTCCACTGAATAGGCTCTAGGTGTTAGTGCTCAGGGATCAGTTTTTAACCACGAAGAACACGAAGGGCACGAAGGACGAGGGATCAGGGGTCAGGGATCAGTTAATGCAGCTTGTTTCAAGTTGCGAACCCCTAGCCCCTGATCCCTAACCCCTCAACCTTCTGCGTTAAATGCCTGATTCCTAGCCCCTAGCCCCTAGCCCCTAGCCTCTGGCCCCTCGTCTAACTCCAACGCCACAACGGTCGCGGTTTGGTTGGGCAATTGAGCCGAGGGCCAGTTCAAAAACAAATCGGCAGCGTAGTCCTTGGCAATCCACGGCAATTCAAGCTTAACCTCGGAGTTATCGGCGATCAGGCGAGCACGTTTGACCTTGCCATTCAAGCCGCGAAAATTAATCGGGCCAATCCCGCGCTCGTAAATGTGGGCATAGATGGTGGAGCCATGTTGGGTATAGCGTCCCCACTCAGGTTTTTCCAGTTGGCTCCGACCACAACCATAAATACTTTCGCTATGCTCGGCCATCCATACCCCAACTTCTTGCAAAATCAGCTGGCACTCAGCCGGAATGCGGCCCTTGGCATCTGGCCCAACATTCAGCAGCAAATTACCATTTTTGCTGACGCATTCAATTAAGCCATGCACGACTTGGCGCGACGATTTGAAATCGCGATCGCTGGCCGAATAACCCCAATGCTGATTGAGCGTGATACAGGCTTCCCACGGCACTGAACGCCCAAACTGGTCAACCAAACCAGTTGGCGGAATCAACTGTTCAGGGCAGGCAAAATCGCCAGCATAGATTTCGGGATTTGGCGTGCCAAAGCTATTATTGCCCTCGCCACTCGCCGCCAAACGATTATCAATAATTAAATCTGGCTGCAACGAACGAGCTTTGTTGATCAACTCGCTGGCTCGCCAAGCCTCACCATGCAGATCACCATACGAAAAATCGAACCACATAATATCAATTTTGCCATAGTTGGTCAGCAATTCGGCAATTTGGCCATGCATGTAATCGAGGTAGCGCTGAAAATCACGCGGCTGATCACGATAGGCCTCGTTGCCACGCATCGGATGATATTCGTCGTCGAAGGCAGGATAATCGGGGTGATGCCAATCGAGCAGCGAATAATATAAGCCAACCTGCAAACCCTCAGCCCGAAAGGCCGCAACATACTCGCGCACCAAATCGCGTCCGGCTGGAGTATTCGTCGATTTATAGTCGGTTAGTTGGCTATCGAAAAGGCAAAAGCCATCGTGATGCTTGGCAGTCAGCACTGCATAGCGCATACCAGCCGCCTTGGCCAGCTTGGCCCATTCGCGTGGCTGATACTCGGTTGGGTTAAATTGCTCAAAGTAGGGTTGATAGGCTTCGTTGCTGATTTTCTCTAGGCTGCGTACCCACTCGCCGCGTGCCGGAATGGCATATAACCCCCAGTGGATAAACATGCCAAAGCGTGCTGCCAAAAACCATTCAGTGCGCTGATTTCGCGCCGTAATAAGCGGATGTTCATGGGTCATCACGATTGATTCCTTTGCTAAACTTATTCGTGTGATAGCGTTATCATAGCGATTTTTGGCCCTGCGCCTAGCCCAAAACACGCAGAAATTCTTGATAAAGCCAGAAGGCAGAAGGCAGAAATCAAAAGGCAGAAGGCAGAAGGCAAATAGTAGGGATTAGGATTCAGGGGTCAGGGGTCAGCAGCTTGAAACACGTTACATGAACCTGATCCCTAACCGCTGATCCCTAACCCCTCATCCTTCGTGCAATTCGTGGCTAAAAGCTTAACTTCGCGTTCTTCGCGGTTTTGATTCCTTCGTTGATCACTCTAGACAAAATAGCTTCTTTCTTATAAAATGCGAATGAACGTTCATTCGCATTTTCCTAGCTAGGAGTTTAATTTGGCTATGAGCAACAAAGCCCAAGCTCGCCAGCGCCAAATCTTGGATGCAGCAGCGATCTGTTTTGCACGGCGCGGCTTTCATCAGACCACCATGGACGATATTTGTCGCGAAGTTCAGCTTAGCCCAGGCTCGGTCTATCGCTACTATCGCAGCAAAGATGAAATTATCGCGGCTTTTGTCGAAGACGATAGCCGCGATATGAGCGACTTGTTGCGTCAAGTTGGTGCTCTGCCAAATTTATGGCAAGGGCTGGATTGGCTGGTTGATCAGTTGGTGGCAGCCATTAATTCACCGCTGTATGCTGAGCTTAGCGCCGAAATTGGCTCGGAAACCATACATAATCCACGGATTGCCAGCTTGGTTCGGCAGAGCGATCAGGCCAATCATCAAGCATTGATTGAATTATTCAGTCTGGCGCAACAGCGTGGGCAATTACCAACCGATTTAGATTTGCCGCAGATCGCCGATTTAATCATTATGCTGATCGATGGACTAACTTGGCGCAAGGGTTTGTATCCGGAACATGATTTAACCCTATATGCCGCTGGCCTCAAACACACGATTAAATATCTGTTGTCTGGCACTCGATTTTAATTGCGGGAATTCATGGCACTTGGAGAGGTATTATGGCAATTGTATCCCGTTCCAAGACCACAAATGTGGTCAAAGATTCGCAACGGATTGTTGGTTATGACGTAGCACGAGCCTTGGCAATTTTAGCGATGGTGATTGTGCACTTCGCATTAACCTTCGTCAACATCGAACAACCCACAACCAATGGCCTGCTTAGCTTGATTGTGCAGTTTTGCGAGGGTCGCGCGGCGGCCTTGTTTGTCGTTTTGGCAGGGGTTGGCTTGAGTTTGATCGCCCGTACCCAAGCTAATCCTAGCTCTGAGGCAATTCAAGCCAAACGCTGGACGTTGACCAAACGTGGCTTATTTCTGCTTGGCTTGGGCTTGCTCAACCTAACAATCTGGCCAGGCGATATTTTGCGGGTGTATGGGGTTTCTTTTTTGCTGATTGCTTGGCTGTTTCAAAGCTCAAATCGGCGAATTTTGGGCTTGGCCTTAGGCTTTATGCTGGCCTTTGTTGGCCTGATGTTGCGCTTCAATTTCAACCAAAACTGGGATTGGACAACCCTCGAATACACTAATTTATGGACGATCAAAGGCGGATTGCGCAATCTATTTTTTGATGGCTTCCGCAGTGTGTTCCCTTGGACTAGCCTGATTTTCTTTGGTATCTGGCTTGGCCGCCAAAACGTGCAAGCTGCGCACGTGCGTTGGCGCTTATTTTGGATTGGGCTAAGTGTGGCGCTGGGCGTACAAATTGGATCGATTGGATTAACCTACGTTTTTAGCAACGTTTGGCCAATATTGGGTCAGGCAGATGCCGAATTGTTGTTTAGCACTGGCTCAATTCCACCAATGCCCTTATTTTTGCTCTCGGCTGGTGGTGTGGCCTTGGCAATCATCATGAGTTGTGTACAGCTAAGTCAATTATTTGGTGCTAGCCGCATCATTCATGGTTTGGCGGCAACTGGCCAATTGGCGCTGACCTGGTATATCGGCCATGTGGTAATTGGCTTGGGTGTGTTGACCAGCCTTGGTTTTTATCAGAATCAGAGCCTTGCAACGTCGCTCTGGTTGGCCTTAGGCTTCTTTGGATTAGCGGTTGGCTGCTCGGTTTGGTGGAAAAAACGCTTCAATAATGGCCCATTGGAAACAGTGCTGCGTTGGGCCACCAGCTAAAATCAACAACGCCCCCGATCTATTGCAAGATTGGGGGCGTTGCATCAACTTGGATTAGACTTGGCTATCGGGTTTGATCACAGGCTTATTGGTAACTGGGTTATCTAACGGTGTATCAACACCTTCGAGGCGTTTGGCACGGCGCAGCGAAGCAATTACCGCAACTGCCAACACACCAATAATTACCGCCAACGAAACAGGAGTTGGAACGTGATAACCTAACGCGATGATCAACATCTTGCTACCAACGAAGGTCAAAATCACGGCCAAACCATACTTGAGATAGTAGAATTTATCGACCACCCCAGCCAAAACGAAGTAGAGTGAACGCAAGCCAAGAATCGCAAATACATTCGAGGTATAGACCAGGAAGGTATCAGTGGTCACGGCAAAGATCGCTGGAATCGAGTCAACCGCAAAAATCAAGTCGCTGGCTTCAACCAAAACCAAGACCAAGAATAATGGCGTGGCCATTAATTTACCAGCATGGCGGGTAAAGAAATGCTCACCGTGGTACTCTGAGGTAACAGGTAACACTTTGCGTACTAATTTAACGACTGGATTGTTATCGGGATCAAGATGGGTTTCACCTTGGCGAAACATTTTAAGCCCAGTGTAAATCAAGAACGCCCCGAAGACATAGATAATCCATTCAAAGCGTTCGATCAAGGCGGCCCCGACAAAAATTAGGATGGCCCGCATCACGAGCGCCCCAAACACACCCCAGAACAAAACGCGGTGTTGATATTTGGCTGGCACTTGGAAATACGAGAAGATCAGCACAAACACGAAGATATTATCAACGCTCAGCGATTTCTCAATCAGATAGCCCGTCAAGAATTTGAGCGCAACATCACCGCCTTGCCAGAAATACAAACCAACGTTAAAGGTTAACGCCAGCGAAATCCAGACGACGCTCCAAATTGCTGCTTCTTTGACAGAAACTTCGTGCGAGTTGCGATGGAACACGCCCAAGTCGAGCGCCAGCATCGCAAATACAAAGATCGTAAACCCAACCCACGGCCAAATTCCAATATCCATCGAATGCGCCTCCGCTACTTGTTTTGGCCAGTGGTGCGAGGCATAAAAAAACGCCGCGCAAGACCACACGGCACGAATAAGAAAGAAACGTGTCGTGATGGTCTTGCCGACGTGAACATTCATTGATCACGTGCAAATAGCCGGGAGCAATTAACTCCGTACTGACGACTATTTGCCCCGAAAGGCGGGTGGCTACTCCCCATGCAGTTCGTATTTTGCTACCCATCAACTCTACATTGAGTTGGGTTTGATGTCAAATAGGTTTTTGCAAGCGGCGTGCCATGAATAGAACATAGAACATAGAGCGTAAGGGTTTAGGGGTCAGGGGTCGGGGAATCCGAGTGAGAAGCAAGGTTTGTAACCACGAAGAACGTGAAGATCGCGAAGTACCTATCTTCGTGTTTCTTCGTGTCCTTCGTGGTTAATATTAAATCGATTTATTCCAGATAATCGCGGAGTTTTTTGCCAAAGCGCGGGTGACGCAGTTTGCGCAGCGCCTTCACCTCGATCTGGCGAATTCGTTCGCGAGTTACTCCAAATTCTTTGCCAACTTCTTCGAGTGTGCGTTGGGTTCCATCTTCTAGCCCAAAGCGTAGCTTCAACACGCGCTTTTCACGCTCGGTCAGTTGATCGAGTACCTGAGCAACTTGTTCGCGCAACATCTGATGCGAAGCTGCATCGGAAGGCGCTTCAAGTTTTTCATCGGGCAAGAAGTCGCCAAGTTGGCTATCTTCTTCTTGACCAACTGGGGTTTCGAGCGACACTGGCTCCATCGAGGTTTTGCGAATTGATCGCACTTTCTCGACCGTCAGATCGAGTGCCTGGGCCAGTTCTTCATCGCTAGGTTCGCGGCCATTCTCTTGGGTTAAACGCCGTGCTGTGCGCATCATACGGTTGATCGTTTCGACCATGTGCACCGGAATCCGAATGGTACGGGCTTGGTCGGCGATTGCCCGCGTGATTGCTTGGCGAATCCACCAAGTGGCGTAGGTAGAGAACTTAAAGCCTTTGGTGTAGTTGAATTTCTCGACCGCGCGAATCAAGCCAACATTGCCTTCTTGAATCAAATCGAGTAACGAAAGCCCACGGCCAATGTATTTTTTGGCCACACTGACCACCAAACGTAAGTTGGCGGTGGTCAAGTGTTCACGAGCTTGCTCGCCACGGTCGATGCGGCGGCGCAAGGCTAGGCGTTCAACATCCGAAAGCGTATGATCGTTCTCGATCAACTCTTGTTGGGCTTTATCGCCATCTTCCATAGCACGGGCTAGCTCAACCTCTTGCTCGCCTTTGAGCAAAGGCACTAAGCCGATTTCGCGCAAATATAAGCGCACGGTGTCGTTGACACTGATGCCCTCATTGGAAAAATCGGCTTCAGGGTTTTCGCTGACCGTAATTTCATCGTCGTCGTCGCCAGTTTCCTCGACTCGAATATTGGCCTTTTGCAAGGTATCGCGAATTTCTTCGAGTTGTTTATCCTCGTCACGCTGCGAATCGATAATTTGCTGAATTTCGCCAGGCGTAACATAGCCCCGTTTTTTGCCAGTGGCTAAAAGATCGCTGAGTGTGCGTAAAGCGGGAAAATCGTCAGTTTCATCACCCGCAAGCTCAGAGTCGAGGATTTCATCGTCAAGAGCCATCTGTTCCTCCTCTAATTATTTGAGCGAATCACGGGTATCAAGAAAATAGCTGCTGCGACGCGGTTCCGAAGTCGCACGCAAATAATGTTGTATGGCCATGGCTTGCTCCAGCAATCGTTCCTGTTGATCAGGTTCGGCGGCGGCAATTATCTGACCAAGGCGGTCGCTCCAGCGCTTGCCTAAACGGTGGCGCAACGGGCGCAAACATTCCTCGGCCTCACGAGTCACACGGAAACTACGGGTTGGTGGAGCATGATCCCAATTAAGTAGGCGTTCGCCATGGGCTTGCAATTCGGCAGGTACCGTTTCAAGCCATTCAATTGGATTGGGAGTAGCCATCGCCTGGGCTGAGCGCCACAGATCCCATAATACACGATTTTCGACTCGTTCAAAAAGTTCGCTCACATCGCCACTCCACAACTCGCGCAGGGTTGGCGCTGCGGCTAAATCATCACGTAGTTGTTCGCTAACCACTGCTTGCACTTGGGGAAAGCGAATTAATAACGATAAAAGAAAATCTTCGCGCCGTGCCTCCTGCTCTAAGATTGAAAAAACTGGTGGTGGTGCAGCGGGGCGGCTTTGACGATGGTTGGGTTTGCGCTGACGCTCTGGTTGGTCGCCACCAATTGATCCTTCAATTAATCGCTGATCGATCTTGATCTGGTTGGCAAGCCGCTGAATATAATGGGCTTTTTCAACTGGATCGGCAATTTGATTGAGCAAAGGCGTAAGGCGCTCGACTGCTGTCGATTTGCCTTTGGCACTATTCAAATCCAAGCCTCTCGTCAAAGTTGCCAGATAAAAATCCATCAACGGCTGAGCATTGGCAATCAGCGAGCGCCATTCCTCAGGGTTGTTGCGCACAATATCATCAGGGTCACGCCCATCAGGCAGCAGGGCAATCTTGATGGTGGCATCAAGCTCGCGCTCCCAGCGCAACATGCCCGAAGCAGTTGGCACAGGCCGCACATGAGTATCGAGCGTTTCACGCAAGGTTTCCAAGCCACGCAAGGCCGCCGACTGGCCAGCAGCATCGCCATCCATTGCCAATGTGATGCGCTTGGTCATTTTGTTGAGTTGGCCGGCATGCACATCGGTCAAGGCTGTGCCCATCGGCGCTAGCACATTGCGAAAGCCCGCTTGATGGGCCATAATCACATCAACATAGCCCTCAACCACCACCACGCTATCAGTGCTGCGAATCGTCTCGCGGGCTTGAAATAGCCCATACAACAGGCTACTTTTATCAAACAGCAAGGTTTGCGGCGAGTTGATATATTTGGGGTGGCCATCGCCCAAAATCCGCCCACCAAAGCCTACAATCTGGCCCTTGGCATTATGAATTGGAAACATCAAACGCCCACGAAAGCGATCATAATAGCCGCCCTGTTCACGTTCCAAGGCTAAGCCAACCTCGGCCACTTCACTCGGATTGGCTCCGTGGCGGTCGTGCAAGTAACCCAGCAAACTTGACCAATCTTCGCTAGCATAGCCCAACTGAAATTGCTCAACAGTTTGCGGGGTAAGCCCACGTTGCTCGATGTAGCTACGCACATGAGCCGCTTTGGGCGATTGTAATAATTGATGACTCCAAAAACGGGCAGCGGCGGCGTTCAACTCCAGCATGCGCGAACGCAGCACATCTTCTTGGTCATCTTGGGCGGTACGCTGGCGTAATTGCACTCCTGCGCGGGCCGCAAGTTGATTCAGTGCCTCAGGGAAGTCGATGCCCTCGCGCTGCATCAGAAAATCAAAAATTGTGCCGCTGGCTTTGCAGCCAAAACAGTGGTAGCTATTACTATCGGCAAACACCGTAAAAGCTGGCGTGCGGGTATTCGAATGGAATGGGCAAAAGCCCACCCAATTGCGCCCCGCCTTACGCAGCGGCACATAATCGCTAATGAACGACACAATGTCAATGCGTTCTTTAATATCGTCGATAACTGAGTTCATAATTGTTTAGAGCATAGAACATAGGTATGTTCGGCGCTATACCTATCATTGGCTCCTTTTTTAACCACGAAGAGCACAAAACCAGCATTTAAAGCTAGTCCCTGATCCCTGACCCCTAGCCCCTGATCCCTTTACGCTAAATATCCCGCGCCATCAAATCGGCGTAGGTTTCGCGGCGTTGAATGAGCATCGCCTGACCTCGATCTAACAGAACCAAGGCTGGGCGTGGCACGCCATTATACGCGCTGGCCATACTGAGTGTATAGGCTCCCGCGACAGGCACTGCCACAAGCTCACCAACTTCGGCAGCAGGCAACGCTACTTCACGAATTAAGACATCGCCTGACTCACAAAACCTTCCGGCCAATTGAACGGGCGCAATCGGCGGAGCACAGGGACGAGCAACTAACGCAGCGGTATACTGAGCATTGTACAACGAAGGCCGCAAATTATCGCCCATTCCACCATCAATATGCAAATAATCGCTACCACCGACCACCGTTTTGTGCCCAGTTACGCTATACAGAGCCACGCCAGCCCGCGCCACCAATGATCGGCCAGGCTCAATAATCAAGCGTGGCAGCGGAATTTGGTAGCGTTCGCAGCCTAAACGCACAGCATTGGCAATCGTATTGGCGTAGGTTTCGATATCGCCAGCTTGCTCGTTGGGCATGTAAGCCACCGCCAAACCACCACCCGGGCTGAATTCAGTTAAAAGCCAACTTCGCTCACGGCGTTGCTGATCGGCAAAGGCCAACAAACGCCCAATCATCTCGCGCAGGGCGGCCCAATCGCGCATTTGCGAGCCAATATGGGCGTGTAAACCAACCAAATTCAAGCCTGGTGCTTGTAATGCTAAGCGCACAGCCTCGGCAGCAGTGCCATCATCAAGCGGCATGCCAAACTTAGCGCTGGCGGCTCCAGTGCGAATATGGGCGTGTGCTCCCGCCGTTACATCGGGAGCGATGCGCAAGAGAATCGTTTGGGGTGTTGGGCGTTTGGCGCAATAATCGGCCAACCATTTAAGCTGATCAAGATTATCGACCACAATTCGGCCAATTCCCGCCTCGACCGCTTGAGCTAATTCGGCTGGTGGTGTACCATTGCCGTGCAAATGAACATGGTCGAGCGGCATTCCAGCACGTTGGGCAATTGCCAATTCGCCACCTGACACCACATCCAACCCCAAGCCCAAGGAATGCACTAATCGCGCCACGCCTACATTTAACAAGGCTTTGCTGGCATAGTGAATGCTGACATTGCTGCCATAGGCATGGCGTAATGCGGCACTATAGCGCATTGCAATCGTGCGAATCGTCTCAGCATCCAGCAGATAGAGCGGGGTTCCATATTCAGCCGCTAGCGCCGCCAGATCGCAACTAGCAATCTGCAAGCGCTCATGAACAACACTGGCACTGATTGGCCAAACATGGGCATTAGGCATGCGACGAACTTCGGCGTGTTCCATTGGCTCATCCTCGTGGCTTGGCTAGATGAAAAATAGGTTTATCAGGTTTAACAAGCTTTTATGACAGATATCTCAGATCTGTACAATATGGTTTGCACCATGACCATTGTATAGTAAGACCCAGATGCCGTAGATGACGGATCGAGAAACTGGTTCTTTTGCTTAGGAGGAAGTCGCAATGTCTC
Source organism: Herpetosiphon sp. (assembly GCF_003512625.1). NCBI lineage: Bacteria > Bacillati > Chloroflexota > Chloroflexia > Herpetosiphonales > Herpetosiphonaceae > Herpetosiphon > Herpetosiphon sp. Next base: position 46,509 of record NZ_DOPT01000029.1, read on the forward strand.
GATTGAAGGTTCGCTTAACTGGTCTACTTAGCGCTTTAGTTATGGTTGGTACGTTGTTCAATGGCCATGCCAACGCTGCTCCATGGGCCAATCGTTCAGCCTTTGTCTCACCCAAGTTCGAAGAAGTCTGGCGACGGTCGGATGATCCACGGGTTCGTGATGGGCGCTCGTTGTATTGGGGTTTTGGGCCGTGGTTTGATTATAACGAATATTACCGTGAATCGCCAAATGGCCTACGCCGCGTGCAATACTTCGATAAAGCTCGCATGGAAATCAATGGAATCAACGGTAACACCGATGTAACCAATGGTTTGTTGGTGGTTGAATTAGTATCAGGCCAATTGAAAACTGGTGATAACGCCTATGATAACGCTATTCGCCCTGCTGCCGACCGTGTGCCAGTTGCTGGCGATGGCTATCAAACTAACAGCAATTCGCCAACCTATGCCTCGTTCGCAGCGGTTTCAACCTACAACAACAACGGCTACCGTGATCCAGATCGCCGCGATCAATCAATTGCCGATGCGATCGATAAATCGGGCAATAAATCAACCCGCAACGATTTACGCGATGCCTACAAAGATCAAACCAAAATTGTCGTTTACAACGCGACAACTGGCCATAATATTCCGCAAGTATTTTGGGATTTCTTGAATCGCACTGGCCCAATTATCGTCAATGGTCAGCGCACCAATGGCTCAATCGTCGATTGGACCAGCGCCATGGGCTTGCCAATTAGTGATCCCTACTGGGTCAAAGCCACAGTTGGCGGCGTGCAAAAAGATCTGTTGGTGCAATTGTTTGAACGACGGATTTTGACCTATACCCCAACCAACGATGCCGCCTATCAAGTCGAAATGGGCAACGTCGGTCAGCACTACTTCCAATGGCGCTACGGCCATTTGGGAACACCATGGAATAGCTCAGAACCGAGCTTGCCAATTGCTTTTGGTTCAAAGCGCGATGGTGGAGCCGAATGGGATACCTACGCCATGAACGGCGATGGCAGCAGCCAATTGTTGTATGCTAGCAACGATAGCAAAGAAACCGTGCCATACTCATGGGTACGTTCGTGGGACCCAAGCAAAGTTAAATTGTTCGTCGATTCGCGCCGTGGCAATGGCAGCAATCGCCAAATTTGGACGGTCGGCGCTGATGGTACGATGACCCGTGTGACCTACACCGACGGTACGCCCACCCCTCCAGGTGTGCCTTACCAAGGCTATGTTGGCACTCCATCGAACGATTTCAATGCTTCAGTTTCGCCCGACGGCAGCAAAATGGCCTTTGTCTCAGATCGTTCGGGTAAGCCGCAAATCTTTGTGAGCTATACCAACGGGGCCAGCCAAACTCAAGTAACGCTTGATGATTGTGACCATCAAACCCCCAGCTGGAGTGCTGATGGTCGCTATCTCTACTGGGCCTCGAACTGTGGCACGAACGCCAAATACAATATTTATCGCGCCGAACTGAACTGGTTGGCTGATCAACCAAGTAATGACTATCCATATCTTTCATTGGAATTGCGCAACAAGGTCAATTTGACCAACAGCACAACCAGCGATAATGGCTTCCCACGGGTTTCGCCCGACGGCACCAAAATCGTCTTTACTTCAAACCGTGATGGCAACAGCGAAGTCTATTTGATGAATGCTGATGGCACGAACCAAACCCGTTTGACCAACAGCAGCGCCGAAGATGGTGCTCCTTCGTGGAAACTCGACGGGACCAAAATCGCTTTCGATAGCAACCGCGATGGCAACTGGAATGTGTATGTGATGAACACCGATGGCACTGGTCAAGCACAATTGACCAACAACAGCGCTGATGATCGCTGGAATGTTTGGGGCCAATAAGCTCAAAACTCCCACTCCTCAGCCCCACGTCTAGTTGCCTAGACGTGGGGCTTTTTAGATTACTGCCGACGCATGCGCAGAACCCTGGAAAACCGCTGGCGGAATAGCACTTGCTATCGAGTAGAGAGGTCAGGCGACAAACGAATGGCAACCGCGAAGAATACGAAGAGCACGAAGTTGGGGAATTGGTAGGGACAATCAGCGATCGGAGCAGAGAGTGAACCAAGAATTCAGCTTTGATCAGGTTGTCGTTTGGCTAAAAAGTAGGGTACTATACCCAATACAACCCTTGTTTGCACCCCATAGTTCACCCTCAACCATGCGGAGGTAGATATTTGATGATCGGCGGTGGCTTGATTTTCAGCCTGACCGCTAGCCCCTCTCGTTGCGAGAGGCCAGCACAAAGGAGCAACCCCATGATGCAAGAATACGATTTAAGCTATCAACGCCAACACGAGCTGCTTGAGCATTTGGCCGAGCTAGCGAACTGGTGGCGCTTTGCCAACACGGCTCGTCGCCCAATGTTGGTCGAAGCCTATCACGAAACCCTCGATGCGCTCTATACGGCAGGCTGGAACGCCGAATTAGCGCCACCGCAATTGTTGCCACCATGGCTGATGCCCGATTGTTATCTTGCCAAACACCCTCATCCCTGCGCCAACGACCCTCAATCACTCCACGATTTATTTGGCGAACGAGACTGTATCGCCTAATCTAGCGTTATCGAGAAAGTCCAATGTGCAACGGCGCAACTCCTCGCAACAGCTAAAGGTTTAGCCAAACTAAGCCCATTTCTTAACATGCCATTTACACAGGCCTCTTGATCTGCGTGATAGACTAGAAAAACCCTCAATTTGAGGTTTTGGCTGATCGCTTGATTTGTTGAGGTATTGCAACCAGCACTGATGTTGTCGAAGGAGGCTCCAATGACGCTTCGTTTTGCTTTGTACGATTTAGATAACACCCTTTACGCTGACTCATCGGGGCTGATGGAACAGATTAATGATCGGATTGGGTTGTTTTTTCAAGAGCATTTACATTTAGCCGGCGAGGAAGCCCAACGCTTGCGCCAACATTATTATGAGCAATATGGCACAACCTTGGCGGGCTTACAAAAACACCATGGCGTTGTCGAAACTGAAGAATATTTGGCATTTATTCATCAATTAACCCTTGATGTGCTGTTGCCTGATGATGGCACGTTGCATGTTGCGCTCCAAGCCTTGCCCTTACAAAAAGTGATTTTCACCAACTCGCCGCGTGAACATGCGGTGCGCGTGCTCAATCGGCTGGGCTTGCACGACCATTTTGCCCAAATTTTTGATATTCGGGCCTTTGAATTTTTGGCCAAGCCCGATTTTAGTGCTTACCACACGGTTTTGACTGCGCTGAACGCTCAAGGCCATGAATGTGTGTTATTTGAAGATACCATGGCCAATTTGGCTCCCGCTAAGAGCTTGGGTATGACCACAGTGCTGATTGCACCCGCTGACACCCAACATCCCTTTGCTGATATTATTGTGCCGAATGTCCTGGCTGGCACCTTGGCCATCCATGAACGCTGTGGTGTGCCGCTGGATTTGGCGGCCTAACGCATTATTCTGTGCTACATTAATCAACAAATGTCCTTCAATCATAAGCCTATGGATTTGCCATAGGCTTTTTTTAAGGTGTTGCCATGACCACACTTTTGGAGCAAACCCAACAACTTTTGGCCCGCATGGACGAGCGCGAACAGCAATTGGCCCTGACGTTAATCAAGCGCATCGGCAAGCACCAAGCCCATGGAGCCGGCTTTACTTGGAGTTTAGGCGTGGTGTATGAGGATGTTCAGCCTGGCTTCTCGCGTTGCTCATTGCAGATCGACCCAGGCCATTACAATCCGGCTGGTATCGCTCACGGCGGCGTAGCCTATAGCCTACTAGATACCGCCATGGGTGGCGCATTTTGGACTGCGCTCGAACGCCCGTTGGGTTGCGCCACGCTCGAATTGAAAATTAACTACTTGCGGCCAATCGTTGCTGGCACAATCATCGCTACCGCCGAATTGGTCGAACGCACCACGCGGTTTGGCATTTTGACCGGGCGGGTGGTCAACGAAGCTGGCGAATTATTGGCTTTAGGTCAAGGCACATTTGCGATTATCAATTATCCCAAGGAGTGAGCAATGCAGATCATTCTGGCCGATGTTCAACCAGCCATGGTCGCCGCATGGCAGCACATTTGTGGCGATTTGCCGAATGTCAGCATTCAGCATGGCTCAATTCTCGATTGCGCGACTGATGCCGTGGTTAGCCCCGCCAACAGTTTTGGTTTTATGGATGGCGGCATCGATATGCTCTATAGTCGTTTTTTTGGCTGGCATGTGCAAGAACGTTTGCAAACAATTATTCAACAAGCCCATTTTGGTGAGTTGTTGATTGGCAATGCAGCGCTTGTGCCAACCGATCATGCCAAAATTCCCTATGTGATTGCCGCCCCAACCATGCGTGTGCCCATGATTTTGCGTGGCACAGTCAATCCCTATTTGGCCTGCCGTGCAGTTTTGCTGCTGATCAAGCATGGACGTTTAGCTGATGGCCAAGCAATTGCTGATGTGGTTAAAACCGTGGCGATTCCAGGCTTGGGCACTGGAGTTGGGCGGGTTGAGCCAGCAATTTGTGCCCGCCAAATTCGCGCCGCGATTGAAGCCGTTAATGGGACAAACTCAACATTTCCGAGCAGTTGGTGGGAAGCCCAAGCCCAGCATCAATGGCTGTATGGGGCTGATCCACGCGATTTACAACGCGCAGAATAAGCTGAATCCTCACCAAGGATGAGCGCAAATCACCCGAAAAAACACCCATGCGGGTTCCCTCAAAAGTTTTCTTTTTTAATCTCTTTATGCTAGCATAGGGCTAATCTTTACGACCGCTATTCGTAGTTCTTGGAAAGGAAGTAGCAATGTCGCGAATCCGCGCTTCATTCCGTCTCGCCATTGTTCTATTGGCAATGTTGTTCCTCGTTGGCCCCGTTTTTGTAGCTCGGGCACACGTTAGCCCAGCCCAAACCCAAGCTCCTGCCACTCCCAACGATACTCAGTATCTATGGATTGCCGGCAGTTCGTTTCAAACCCGCGACTCAACCACGGCGTTTGAAACCACTCGTAACGTTAATAATCAACCAACTGGTTGTATTTATGCCACCAGCAGTGGCGAGTTTACCGCCCCAGTTGCCGTGCCCAATGGCGCAACGATCTTGGGCTTGGATTACTATCTCTATGATACCAGCACGACGCAAACCAAAGCTGAGTTGACCCTCAACGACAGCGATATGGTTACTCCCCGCGAATTGATCACGGTCGAAATTTCAAGCTCGGTAGGCCTGACCAACACCTACGCCCCAATGGGTGCACTCTATGCCCCGTATGTGGTCAATATGCAAACCCGTGGCTTGTTCTTAGAGTGGTTTCCCCGCGTAACCAATGCGGCCATGCAATTATGTGGTGTGCGGATCGCCTACACCGCGCCAGCCGAACCACGTCCATCGACTGATTATCTGTTTATCGTTGGCAGCACCTTGGTCAACACCAACTCTAGCACCGAACACGGCTATGCTGGGGCTGGCTGTACCTTTGTCAAAATCAACGGGCGCACGCTCAATGCCGATGTGGATTTGCCTCAAGGCAGCCAACTAACGGCGGTACGCAGCTATTTCCGCGATGTCAATAACGCTGATCTCACGGTCAAATTAATTGCCTCAAATGGCCAAGGCGTGACCAATACTCTGGCCACCCTCACCAGCCCGGTGTCGAATACAGCGGTGGTGAATGCTGATCAATCGTTGAATTACACGGTTAACGAAAGCAGCGAATCGTTGAGCGTTTTGGCCGATTTTGGTGGGGTGTTGAGCAACCAAATTCGCTTGTGTGGGGTGCGTTTCCAATATACCAACCCCAGCGCTAAGCCAACCCAAGATAGCCGCTTCATCACTGGGAGCACCTTCGTGCCCCGCCGCTCGAATGTCAGCTACACGAGCGATGCCAATGGTTGTGTCAATGTAAGCAACGAAGTTGAAGATTTGACCACCAATGTAACTGCGCCCGAAGGAGCCAAGGCTGCCCGCGTCACCTTCTACTACAAGAATGCTGCGGCAGGCCCAACCCTCAACCTCTACAGCTTTGTTGGCAGCGGCGATTTTACGTCAATCACCAGTGTACCAGTGATGGGAACGGGTACTCAGAACGCCGTCAACATCAATTATCCAATTGAAAACGCCGAAAAAGGCTTTGCCTTGGTGTGGGATGCGTCGTCGGCAAGCAGTGAATATGCCTTGTGTGGTGCGAAGATCGACTTCCTCTACACCCAACAGGTCTTCTTGCCAGCCGCTATGAACAACTACTAACTTTCAGGTTAACCAATAATGGCCGAAGTTACTTCGGCCATTGTTGTCTTTTTAGGCTGGTGGTTTATCTTTTTTAATCTCAGCCAAAATCAAATCGCGCAAAATCGGGTTGTTGACCGTATCGGGAGCTGGGGGCTTTGGCTCTGGTGGTGGGGGTGGGGCAGCAGGTTTTTCCTCGGCCTTCTTCTTTTCTTCTGGTTTAGTATCCTTACCATGAATTTTATAGATTAAGCGCTGCAATAAACGCAGATTTACCAGCAAGGCAATCGTCACAATCCCAATCAGCAACATCGTTGGGAAGCGCTCAATAAACAGCATGGCTACACGGCTACTCGCAACCCAGTCACTAATCCGAAGGTCATTGTTGTAAACATTGCCATAGCGCAAAATCAGGCTGAGCAGCAAGACCCCATTGAACAAGCCAGCACCAGCACCAAACCAGCGTGAGCGGCCTTGGGCCAGTTGCTTGCGCGAAGGCAGCAGCAATGCTCCGCCATAGCCAATGAAAATCGTACAAACCAGCAAGAGAATAATCGAAATCCAAGCGGTAGTATTGGCAATATCTTGATTAAAGCGGGTTGCATTATTCGGCCCCCAAATTGGCCCCCACAATTCGGCCAACAAGGCTCCCAACAAAATGCCAATTAATGTCATGGCCTCGCGCTGAATTCCACGGCTCGCGCCCAAAACAGTTAAGCCCAGCGGGATACCCAGCAACAATACATTGAAGACTAGACCCACAACAACCTTCCTTTGTGCTGATGGTTTTGCTACGAGCTATGATAGCACAGCCCTTGCTTGATCCGCACAACTAACAAGCGACCTTTCGAAACTCGAAAGATCGCTTGCAAACAACCAATTTGATTGGATATTTGGTTATTGTGAGTTGCCGCGAACGTAGTAGCCTTGGTCGAGGTATTGCGGGCTAAACAACACCAAATCGGTGGCATCAGGTGCTACATCAAACACCAAGGCAATGGTGAAGTTGCCACCAGGTGCGGTTTGTTTTTGGTTGATGTAGGGGAAACCACGGTTGACAAAATCGGGATAGACATTGGTAACCGCTTCGGAAGCATCAAGATTGGCGCGATAAACCCGCCCTTGGGCATCCTTCAAGACCACCAAATCGGCAGGAATCGTGCGACCGCCGAAGGTATCGGCCATCAACAAGCGTACTGCCACCCAGCGCCCTTGAGGCTGGAGATTAATCGCATTGCCATCGGCAATCAAATTACCACCAGCATAGTTGAAGAACCAGCCATCAATATTCAAAGGAATCGTACCATCCGAAGGCAAGAAGGCTGGTTGAGCACTACCCAATTGTTGATCAACTGGGAAGGCATTTGGATCAACCGTTGGCACAACCTCGATTGGTGGTGGTGCATTCGGGTCGATGGTTGGCTCGACAATCGGGGTTGCCAACGCCAAATCAACTGTTGGCGAGATCGGGCTAGTTGGGCCACCTATAACGGTTGGCTCGGCGGTACTACGCCCCGCAACTGGACCTTGATCGCCTTTCGAGCCAAAGACTTGCCACAAAATAAAGACAAACACCACCATAATGAAGATCCCAATCAAGGCGCGTTTCAAGGTAGCCGAACCTTCGGTCGTCTTGCGCTTGCCACCTTTGGGCGTAACATTATTGCTTTCAGCGGTTGCTGCCGACAAGGTTGGCGAGCGGCGCACTGGTTTTTTGGCTTCTTCGGGCTTAACTTCGATAGTCGAAATATCGACGCGTTCACGATTCATGTAAGCATCGAGATCCAAGTCATCGCCAAAATCGGGAATATCGAAATCGACCGATGAATCGCCGCCGCTACTCTTTTGGCGATCACTCATCGCATTAGAATAGCTACCCAGTGAATCCAACGACATGGCAAATTCTTCGTCTGGCGTTAGTTCGCGGGTACGCGCAGGCTCCGCTTTTTTGGCAGCAGGCGCAGGAGTTGGCTCAACGTTGCGGGGGCTTGGTTGACCCCAATCGACATCAAAATCATCAAATGCGGTAGTGGTTGCTGGCTCCACAAAAACTGGTGCAGGTTCTGGAGCAGGCGGTGGGGTTGGAGCAGCAGACTTAGCCGCAGGACCACCCAACGCATCTAAACCTTGACGAGCCAATTCATTCGACGGATCAAGTTCGGTGACTTTCTCCAGCGCAGCACGCTTTTCTTCGCGATCCTCGGCAACACCAGCCAACCACAACCATGCTTGAGGGTCGTAGGGTGTTTCGCGGGTCAGCAAACGGAAAAGCTTCCGCGCCTCTTCTTTGTCACCCGCACGCGCAGCTTCGATACCGAGCTGCAGGATGCTCTCTTTGTCTGCCATGCGGTCTCCTTGCCTGCACGTATTGTTCCAGGCACTAGCGCACAATTTGTGCCATAAGAGAGGGATACAACGGTATTGGGCGTTATTGTATCACACGCCTTAGATGCGGGCAAAGCCTATTGTTAAGAGTTAGGGGTGATTTTTTGCCAATCTCAGCTTTTGTCAAAGATCAAAATCTGTGTAGCATGACAGTAGTGGTCTTTTCGGCGCAAGCTCACAATTAAAGGAGTTGTCTATGGCTAGTCGTCCAGATTTTCGGTATGTTGCTCACACGTTGGTCGAGCAATTGATCACTGATCGCCGCGATTTACACCAGCATCCTGAACTTGGCTTCGAGGAGTTTCGTACCGCCAAAATTGTGGCTGATCGTTTGCGTGAGTTAGGCTACGAGGTTACCGAGGGGGTTGCCACCACCGGCGTTTTAGGCCATATTCCGGCTCAGCCAGGCGGCAAAGTTGCCATGTTGCGCTTCGACATGGATGCCTTGCCAATCCACGAGCAAAACGATGTCGATTACCGCTCAACCATCGACGGCAAAATGCATGCTTGTGGCCATGATGGCCATGTTGCGATCGGCTTAGGCGTGGCCGCAGCCCTGATGCAAAATCGCGAAGCGCTTGGCACAGGTGGGATTAAATTGCTATTCCAGCCTGCCGAAGAAGGCGGCGGCGGCGCTCAAAAGATGGTCGAAGCAGGCGCGATGCAAAATCCACGGCCTGATATTTCGCTTGGTTTGCATATTTGGGCACCCATGCCCTTGGGTAAAGCCAATGTGCGTTCAGGGCCAATTATGGCTTCTGCCGATACCTTTATCGTGGAAATTACTGGCAAAGGTGGCCACGGCGCTCAGCCTGAAACTACCGTCGATTCGGTTTTGGTGGCTTCACATATGGTCGTTGCGTTGCATTCAATCGTTAGCCGCAACGTTCACCCTGAACAGCCCGCAGTGCTTTCGGTTGGTTCGGTACAAGCTGGCACAGCTCATAATATCATCGCCCACAACGCCACTCTAACTGGCACAATTCGCAGCTATGACCCCGAAGCTCGCGAGCGCTTGAAACAACGAGTGCATGAAGTAGTGCAAGGCGTGGCGGCAACCTTTGGCGCAACCGCTACCCTCAAATACGATGAAATGTGCCCAGCAACCATCTGCGACCCTGCGGCAACCGCCTTGGTACGTGGTGCAGCTGAAGCGATTTTGGGCGCGGAGAACGTCGATGACAGCGTGCGCACCATGGGTTCAGAAGATATGTCGGTGCTGTTGAATGAAGTGCCTGGCTGCTATTTCTTCTTGGGCGGGCAAACCCTTGAGCGCGAGTTGGGCGCACATCCGCATCATCACCCAGCATTTAGCTTCGATGAAGGCGTATTGCCCTTGGGCGTTGCCATTTTATGTGAAGCCGCAACCCGCTATCTCAACGGGAGCAACGAATGATCCAACGCCTTTGGTTCCAACGCTTGCTGCAACTTGGCCTGATCATCAGCCTAACTGGCTGTGGTGCAACGACTGGAACACCTGTTGCCAATCCAGTTCAAACAGTTGCCGCCACGAGTGCGCCGACGATTGTGCCCTTGCCCAAGCCTAGCCTAACCGAAAGCCCCCAATTCAACGGGGCCAACGCCATGGAATTTGCCAAAGTTCAAATGCAATGGATTCCGCGCGATACGGGCACACCAGGCTGGCAAGCTAACGGCGATTGGATTGTACAGACTTTGTTGGAATATGGCTGGGATGTTGAAGAACAATTTTTCAACGTGCCCGAAAATAAAAAAGGCCGCAATATTATCGCCCGCCGTGGCACTGGACCATTGGTCTTGCTTGGGGCGCACTACGATGCTCGCCGTTACGCAGATAATGATCCCGACCCAACCAAGCGGATGCAGCCCGTACCAGCTGCCAACGATGGAGCCAGCGGCGTTGCGGTGCTGCTGGAATTGGCGCGGGTACTCAAGCCCGAACGGCTCAACGAGGAAGTTTGGTTGGTGTTTTTCGATGCCGAGGATAATGGTGGGATTGGCACATGGAACTGGACGCTTGGCTCAATCGACCTAGCTCCCAAGCTCGAAACCACGCCCAAAGCTGTGGTGATCGTCGATATGATTGGCGATGCTGATCAACAGGTCTACCTGGAGCAAAGCTCAACGCCGGCTTTACGGGCCGAAATTTGGCAACAAGCCGCCGATTTGGGTTATACCACCTTCATTTCGGAAACCAAACACCATATTCTTGATGATCATACCGCCTTCTTGCAACGCGGCTTTAGCGCCGCCGACCTAATCGACTTCGATTACCCGCATTGGCACACCACCAGCGATACGATCGATAAGCTCAGTGCCTCGGCACTAGAAGCAGTCGGTCGCACGCTCGAAGAGTGGCTCACCAAGCAGTAAACCATCTCGCGTGTCAGCATCAATGAATGATCGGTGCTGACACGTAAACCTTCCCTAACCTCATAACACGCATCGCTGCAACTCCTCGATTAATCTTGATGTTTTCTTGATCTACGCTTATAGATACCTATGCTAAGCTAACAGACGAGTTTCAAATTGGCTATAACTCATTTCAATATAAGGGTTCTTACTATGAGCGTTTTGGATCTACTTTTTGGGCGGCCACTGGCAAATGAGGATGAGGAACATCAACGAGTTGGTGTTGTAGCAGGGATTCCCATGTTAGGGTTAGATGCGCTAGCCTCGGCAGCCTATGGCCCTGAGGCAGCTTTAACGATCTTACTACCATTGGGTTTGCTGGGCATTAATGCCATAACGCCGCTCGTTGCAATTATCATCGTATTACTGGGAATCGTTTTTCTATCCTATCGCCAAACAATCACAGCCTATCCAAATGGTGGCGGCTCCTATACGGTTGCCCATGAAAATTTAGGAGTTATTCCTGGCCTCATCGCCGCCGCCGCGCTTTTACTCGATTATATTCTTGTTGTAGCAGTTGGTATTTCGGCTGGCGTAGGTGCACTCGTTTCGGCAATTCCAAAACTACAACCCTATATGCTCCCACTCTGTTTATTAATTTTAGGGTTAATAACGATTGTCAACCTGCGAGGTGTTCGTGAATCAGGGCTAGCATTTGTGATCCCTACCTATCTATTCATTGCTTGTATGTTGATTATCTTAGCCATGGGAGCTTATTTTGTAATCATGAGTGGCGGTAAGCCAATCGCTAAAATTGCTCCTGCGCCACAACCATCAACCATGACAACCTTGAGCTGGTGGCTCCTAATTCAAGCCTTTGCTAGTGGTTGTACTGCCATGACCGGGGTTGAAGCGGTAAGTAATGGGGTAAGTGCCTTCCGTCAACCAGCGACCCATTATGCTCGCCGCACCTTAACAATTATCATTGGAACATTGATGGTGATGCTTGCAGGCATTGCTTGGCTGGCTAAATCGTATCAAATTGGGGCGACCGAACCAGGCAAGGCTGGCTATCAGAGCGTTTTATCGCAACTTGTCGCTGCCGTGAGCGGGCAAGGCATCCTCTATACTCTAACAATTGGCTCTACTTTAGCAGTCCTCGCTTTGTCAGCCAATACAGGGTTTGCCGATTTCCCACGGCTCTGTCGGATTCTTGCCCACGATCATTTTCTACCCCATGCTTTTGCCTCACGCGGACGACGTTTAGTTTATAGCATCGGGATTATAGTCCTAGCGAGTTTTGCTGGGATTATCTTGATCATCTTTGGGGGGATTACTGACCATTTGATTCCATTATTTGCGGTGGGAGCCTTTTTAGCATTCACGCTTTCCCAAACCGGAATGGTGCTGCACTGGTTTAAGCATGGTGGCCTCAACGCCCGACGCAATATGTTGATTAATGGAGTCGGTGCAGTCTCAACCGGCATAACCTTGATCGTTATTTTAGTCGCAAAATTTGCGACTGGTGCATGGATTACCTTAGTCATCTTGCCAGCATTAGTTGGTTTATTTCTCGCGGTACGACGACACTATCAGCAAGTAGCCCAACAAGTACAGCTGAATATTGCCTTAGATACCAGCAATTTAACCGCCCCGATTGTGGTTATTCCGTTTGGTGGTTGGAATAAAATGGCCCATAAGGCACTACGCTTTGCATTAAAAATATCACCTGATATCTATGCTGTTCAGATAAGTACTGCTGAAGAAGCAGCAACGAAACGAGAACAATGGGAACAAATTGTACTTAAGCCAATTCAGGAGGCAGGGTTGGCTCAACCACATTTTGAATTAATCGAATCGCCATATCGGCAGTTGTTCGGGCCATTAATGCGCTTTATTCTTGATTTACGTGAGGCCAACCCTAACCGCCAAATTGCTGTAATTATCTCAGAACTAGCTGAAAATCGCTGGTATTACTATTTACTGCATAAACAACGGGGAATGGTTTTAAAAGCCCGTTTGTTTTTTGGCGGTAATGCCCAAATTATTGTGATTAATGTTCCTTGGTATTTGGAACATTAATCACAATAACGGCCTAGCCCATAGTTGTAAAGCGAGGCCGTTATAAGCTCAACGGGCGTTTTCGCCGTAGAGCCGTTGGCGCAGCGAGGTAATATCGTTGCGCAAACGGGCATCGCTGGTGAGGTCATCGGTAATTTTGTTGTAACCATGCATGACGGTGGTATGGTCGCGGCCACCAAGCAACTCGCCAATTTCAACCAGCGAGGCATCGGTCTCTTCGCGCAGCAAATACATCACCACTTGGCGCGGCAACACCACATTGCGCGAACGGCCTCGCCCCCGAATTGCCCGTTGATCGATGCCATAATGTTGTGAAACTTCGCGAAAAATATCATCAGCCGTTACCCGTTTGCGCCGACTGGTATCGAGCAAATCGGCCAAGGCTGCCGAAGCAACTTCAACCGTAACTGGCGTGCGATTGAGATTAGCATAAGCGATCACCCGATTCAAACAGCCCTCAAGTTCGCGAATATTGCTTTGAATTCGTTGAGCCAAGAAGTCGATCACCTCTGAGGAAACAGGCACTTGTAAGGTCTCGCCTTTGGCTCGCAAAATCGCCGTGCGGGTTTCGAGATCTGGGTTTTGCACATCGACAATCAAGCCCCATTCAAAGCGTGAACGTAAACGCTCCTCAAGGGTCAAAATCGCTTTTGGCGGGCGATCTGAGCTGAGCACAATTTGTTTGCCCGCGCCATGCAAGGTATTGAAGGTATGGAAAAATTCTTCCTGCGTACCTTCTTTGCCCGCGATAAACTGAATATCGTCGATCAGCAAAATATCAATATTGCGGTAGCGAATGCGAAATTCTTCGGTTTGTTGGCGACGGATGGCGTTGATCAAATCGTTGGTGAATTTCTCCGACGACACATAGAGCACATTCACTTCAGGATTTCGATCAAGCGCATAGTTGCCAATCGCCTGCAACAAGTGGGTTTTGCCCAGCCCCACTCCACCATATAAAAAGAGCGGATTATAGGCTTGGGCAGGGTGTTCGGCTACTGCCATACAGGCAGCATGGGCCAAACGATTGGATGTCCCAACGATGAACGAGGAAAACGTATAGCGTGGGTTGAGCACTGACGAGCGATTGGGATCGCCCAACGGCAGTTGGTTGAGCATTGGCGCAGCCTGATTGAAACTGGCAAAACTTGGCTCGGCCACCTCAGTTGTTGGGCTTGGCTCGCTTGGAGTTACGGCAACTGGCTCGCTTGGAGCTGGCGTAGCGCTACTGATAATCACTCGTACATTAACTTGATAGCCCAAAACCTCGCCTAAAGCACGGCGCAACACACTCATAAAACGATCTTCGATCACTTGTTTGGTGGTGACATTGGGCGCACCAATCACCGCCAAATCGTTGGCTACCGAGACCAATGCTGTGGTTTTAAGCCATGTATCGTAATCATAGCGAAGTATTTGGTTTTGCAATGTTCCGAGCGTAGTAAACCAAATCTGTTTTGTATCCAAAGCCAAAAGCTCCTCTGTGCTGGTGGGTCGTCCAACTCGCCGTTGAGTTCATCAGCCCACAGGAGAGTCGTTGTATCGATGTAGGCAAAATGTAGCTTGCATGATAGCGGATAGTAGTGTTTCTTGGCAAACTCAGCACAGCGTTGCGAACCCGATGTGTATAAGCCAAGGTGTGGATATGTGGAAAACTAGCATCGGGCAATTGCCAAATACCTTATTTTGCTGATTAGAATCCGCTAAACGTATGGATTTAACGCTTGGGATAGGATGTTGATAGCTAGTGGAATGCTGTGGAAAACTCCACAAAAATGGAGACCTTGCAGTCTCCATTGATCGGATTGATTTAAGCAGCACGTTGGTCATTTTTGCTGCGCTTGGAATTATTGCGCCGCATAAGGTTGGTTGAGCCACAAACATGACACTTGGCATTGTGCGGCAATGGGCCAGAAATTTGCATTTCATGATTACATTTTTTGCAGATCAAGGCCTCGCTAGCGAAATCGCTTACATCTTCATATTGCGCGGTATTAATCATTTTCGGTTTGAACAGCTTCATTAAATGCCTCCTTCGGCATGTGGCGTTGCTGCTTTTACTATAGCCAGCCACGCTGCCGAAGGCGACCCATGAAGATGACAAATCAAGAACATTTGTGGATTTCTTAGCCCTTTCGTATAAGAATAGATTCTAGAATATGTTTGGCGACCATGACGCTTCGTTGTTAATCGAAATCTATTGGAAATCACCACCCTTCCGTCCCGCCTCAAGGCGGGAAACGCAGGGGTTTTCATCCCCTGCACCCCATATATGTATCTGCTGGAATGTTATTACGTTTCCTTACCCCGACCTTTGCGATCTTCGTCGCCTTCGCGGTCGCTGGTTGCTAATTCCTAGCTGCTGGCATCTCGTTCCGCTATCGCTTGTACCTCTAAGGCATTCAACAATAAAAAGCCCCTCTCCCACCGAACGCAGGAGAGGGGTTGGGGTGAAGGCAGCTTGTGCCTATTTCACTACATACGGCATATACACCAGCCATTCATCATCATCAACAATTGTGACGCTGATGGTAGCTGTGCCAAGCGTGAGATTGCTGGGATTGCTGATGGCAACGCTAAAGCTTTCGTTTGGCTCCTTCACCCGATCGCCGACAATTGCCACACTGACGACCTTTTGGGTTTCGCCAGCAGCAAAATTGAGCATCAAATTTTGGCCGACAAAATCACTACCAGCGCTGGCCGTGCCCGCTGTCGTGGCAAATTGTAGGCTGCTAGCCCGCCCACTCGCCGCCGAAAGCGTCACGGTAAATTGTAAGGTTGTGGTGATGCCAGAGCCTTCAACCACGCTGTTGAGACCACTCAAGCTAGCGCTTGGGGTTGGGTCGTTATCAACAATGGTGGCTGTGCCGTTTGAGCCAAGCGTTGCGCCACCTGTCGCGCTACTCAGAACGAGGGTAAAGGTCTCATCAGCCTCATCCACGAGATCGCCAAGCACAACCACGGTCACGGTTTTGCTAAGTTCACCAGGCGCAAAACTTAATGTACCAGCGGCGGGTGTAAAGTCTGTGCCACTGGCTGCCGTTCCAGCTAAAGTTGAATAGTTCACGGTTACAGCGGTAGCGCTAGGGTTGGATAGGCTGACGTTGAATACGGCGTTAACGCTGTTGGCATCGCCTTCGGTAACGTTAATGGCATCAGCATTGATCGTTGGCGCACCATCGTCGTCGATGATTGTTGCAACTGCATCAGGAGCCAACAAGCTAGCATTTTGCGGATTGCTCAGCGTCACGGTGAAGGTTTCGTTGCTTTCATCGATCAGATCACCATTGACATTGACAATAAATCTTTGGGTTAGCTGGCCTGCCGGAATCGTCAAGGTGCCGCTGATCGTGGTGTAATCGCTGCCGCCAAGCGCTGTATTGTCGTGGGTCGCATACTGGACACTAATTGCTTGGCCGCTGATTGCCGAGAGCATCAAGCTAACCGTCAATGGTCGCGTGCCACTATTGCCTTCTTGCATAGGCGGCGCAACAAAGTTGATTATTGGAGCAGCATCATCGTCGAGAATAACCACCGTACCAGCACTCCCAACCGTTGCATTGACTGGGTTGCTCAATTCAAGCGTGAACGACTCATCGCTTTCATCAACCATATCGCCTTGGATAAACACATCGACGGTTTTACTAGTTTCACCAGCGGCAAAGCTTAATGGACCACTGCTGATCGCAAAATCGCTGCCAGCACTCGCCGAGCCTCCCACAGTCAGATAATCAACCGTGATTGCGCTACTGCTAGGGTTACTCAAACTGATATTGAGCGTGACGGTTACGCTGCCGCTATTGCCTTCGGTTACTTCGCCATTGGCCACATTGAGCACAGGCGTTGCATCGTCGTCGAGAATCGTGGCAACTGCTTCATCATTGCTAATTGTGGTGTTGACGGCATTGCTCAAGGCCACGTTGATCGTTTCGTCTGGCTCGTCGATCAAATCGCCAACCACGGCAATTGCAATTGTTTTGCTGGTTTCGCCTGGAGCAAAATTGAGTGTGCCAGTGATCGTAGTGTAATCGCTGGATTCGTTGGCAGTGCCATCAGTTGTGATAAATTCAACACTAATTGGCAAATAGCTGGCATTCGAGAGCGTGACTGGCACATTGACTTGGCCTGGTGCGCCGCTGCCTTCATTCGCACTTGCTTCATTCACGCTGATGCTTGGAGCAGTGTCGTCGTTGGTAATTGTGCCAATGCCTTGGCCATCGCCGATTGCCGCGTTGGTGGCACTCAACAAATTGATAAAGAAGCGTTCGTTGAGTTCAAATTGCGTATCGCCGTGAACGTCAATCGTCACCGGAATACTCAAGGTATTGGCTGGAATGGTGGCGGTTGTGCTTGCTGCAGTGTAATCATTGGGCGCAATCGCTGTATCGTCAGCCGTTACATAATCGACGACAACTGGATTAGGACTAACTGCCGATAAGCTCAGGGTAAAGTTGAATTGGGTAATGCCGCTGTTGCCTTCGGTTAATGTTACATCGTTGACGCTCACGCTGGGCAAGTTGCCTACCGATGAACAGCGTGAGAATTCCGAGGTGTTACCGCTGCCATCGACGGCGGTTGCGGTTACCCGTTGGCCCAGTGCCACAGTCGTGGTCAAATTGGCGGTGTAAGAAATTGCTCCGGTTGGGCCTGTGTTGATTGCAAACGAGCCAATGTAGCTTTGACCTTCGCCAAAGTTGCTTGGATCGCACGCGCCTTGGCTATAGAAATCGAGGGTCAAGGCCGTATTGGTTGCGCCAATATACGAGCCAATAATTTGGGTTAAGCCCCCACCCGAGCTGGTCGATTCAACAATTGGATAGTTGAGCAGATTGTTTGGCCCAGTATCGCTATCGTTGGCATCATTGGCAGTTACGCCATCGCCGTTAGCATTATTGTCGGGGCCAAGATCGATGCCCAAGCGATTGTTGCTGAAAATGCTATTGCGCTGAATCCGTTGGGTCGTGGCAACCGCTGCGCCTTGGGTAATCAGCACCCCATTTTTGGCATTGAAGGCAATCACGTTGCCAGCACCTTGAGCCGAGCCGCCGATGGTTGTGTTCGTGCCAGCCGCGACCCGCACGCCATTGAATTGGTTGGCGACCCCAGTTGGGCTAGCTGGCGGAATAAAGGCGTTCGTGCCGATGTAATTGCCTTGAATCACATTGCCCGACGAGCTTGAGGTGAAAATATTAATCCCATTATTGCCATTGCCTGAAATCACGTTGCGCTCGCCGATGGTTGTACCACCAATTTGCGTGTTACGTGCACCGTCGAGCTTGATGCCATCGCTGACATTGCCTAAGGCTCCGTTGCCATTCAGGGTTGTGCCAATGTAATTGCCCTTGATGATATTACCAATCGCCGAGCCGCCGCCAATCACAATCCCGTTGCTATTGGCTGAAATCAAGTTGCGTTCGGCAGTGGTCGTACCGCCGATCGTGTTACCACCAACATTGAAAATATAGACCCCAGCCGAGCTATTGCCCAAGGCTGAGCCACCACCGTTGTTGGTACCGATGTAGTTGCCCGAAATTTTGTTGTTGGTAGCGCCAGCTTCGATAATTGCCACGCCATCGCTGTTGTTGCCCGAAATGACGTTGCGCTCAGCCGTCGTGCCACCAACCAAGGTATTGGCGGTGCGGTCGATAAAGACCCCGCGCTGGGTATTGCCCACATCGAGGGTTGCCCCAATGTTCGTACCAATAAAGTTACCTTGAATGCGGTTACCCAACGGTGCAGCTGTCACATTGACCAACACACCATGTTCGAAGTTACCCGAAATGACGTTGCCCAATGTGCCAAATGTGCCACCAATTTGATTATTATCGCTGGCGATGCGCACGCCGCTTTTGCTATTGCCAAGCGCTGCGTTGCTACTCAGCATCGTACCAATATAGTTATTTTGGATGGTGTTTGCATTCGCGCCAGCCACCAGCGTGATGCCATCGCCATCGTTGCCCGAAATCAAGTTGCGCACATTCGAACCGCCGCTGCCGCCAATTAAGTTGTTGGCAGATTCGACTCGCACTCCCGATAAGCTATTGCCAGCATCGACCGTACCTGAAGCATCGCTGCCGATGAAATTACATTCGAGCGTATTGCCGCCGAGGGTTGCCAAACGCACGCCGTTGCCAGCAAAACGATTGATCACCAACCCACGAATCAGGCTACTGCCGCCTGTTACGTCCAAGCCATTGGCACTTGCTCCTGCCAACGAACCATTTAATTCGATCAATGGGGCATTACAGGCAGCGCCCGCTTGGCTCAAACCATCGAGAATCACCGGAGCACTAATCGCTGGCAAGGCCGTCGTTGGCGAGATGGTGCGCACACCGCTGCCAAGCAAATTAAAGCGAATTGTATCGGTTTGCGGGGTTGAATTGGCTAAAGTGATCGCTTCACGCAGCGAACAATCGAACGTTGTACAAGCTCCATCATTAGTATCCAAATTGGTGCTAACCAAAATTGGCGATGTTTGGATGCTGTTGGTTGCTTCAAATGCGCCAATATCCAAACGGCCTTCGCGCACTCGCACAAAGCCAGGCCCACGCTGATCGGTCGTTGGGGCTGCAATAGGCGCAGGATCGCCAGTGTTGTAGGCAGGGCTATTTTGCAGCAATGCTGCTGTTGGCGTACCACCACCATTATTCAGCACATCGCCTAACACTGGATCTTGGCCAGTGATGTTGGTGGCAGTTGTGCCGCCAAAGACCGCGCCACTTGGCACTGTTTCGATCAAATTGTAGCCATTTGAAGTAATTGTTTGACCAGTGCCAACCCCAAGATCAGCGCTGGTAAGGGTGGTATTGGCAGCGCGTTGAGTATTATTGGCAACAATCGTGTTATACAAACTGAGGCGTAAAGCCGGCTGGCCGGCGGTAGTAACCCCATTGATTACTCCACCAACCGCCGAACCACTGCTATTCGAGGCAGCGTTGTAGGCGATCGTGCTGTAGTAAACATCGATCATACCATTATTATCGTTGTAGATTGCTGCCCCAGCCTTGCCACGGTTATAAGCAATCGTGGTATTGGTGATCGCCGTGGTTAGGTTAGCCGCAGGATTTTGAATATTAACGTGGTGAATGCCTGCGCCCAATCCCAATGCACCACTACCTGTCACCCCACCCGAAGTGCTGGTGACGGTATTGCTCAACACAGCGCTATTGACGATAGTGGTGATACTGCCGCTGGTGCTAAATCCACCGCCATTATTTGGCGCAGTATTGCCGCGAATCACACTATTGTAGACCCTGAGCACACCGGCGATCCCGCTGGTACGTTGGTTGCGCAAGCCCCCGCCGTTACCACTGGTGCCAGCAGTGCTCGAAAGTACAGCAGTGTTGCTGATAACAACCGTGCCACCTTGGTTAAGCACCGCACCGCCGTTGGTAATGCCCGAGTTGGGCGCTTTACCACGTTGCAACGTCAAGTTGTAAATTAAGAGATTGGCTGACGTGACATTAACATTGAAAATCCGTGAGGCGTTGTTGCCATCGATTTTCAGGCCAGGCGCGGCGGCTCCATCGATCACCACCAAGCGTCCAACGGTCAATTCGCCAGCAGTTAACGTGATTGTTTGGCCCGCCAAACTTGGGTCGAATAGGATTGGCGAACATGCTGCATTCGCCAAGGCTGCCCGCAACGAGTCAACTGGCGGCGAAACAGCATCGTTGGTGTTGGTAACCGTACAAGCAGCGCTTGGAGCACTCGCAGAACTGGCTTCAGGAAGCTGTGGTGCTGCAATGCGTGCGGCTGTTGGTTGAAGCGGAACAACAAATAATGCCAACAATAGTGCCAAATTAAGCACCAATGCACGACGACGAACCTGCATGCGCAAGGCTCGCCCTTGATCAGGGGATTGGAGCATACAAACCTCTTGCTAGACTCTCAAAGAGCAACCCTGCACTGAGCGTCATTACTCTTGAGGCCAAATGAAGGTGGAGCAGATCAGCGCAACTTCAGCGTAGTTTGTTTGCCATGACTAATATATGCCGCAGGTTAGTACGAAGAGTAGCAGTAACAAATGACTAGGGTACTACGGAAGTGCATAGCGATTATATTCTAAGGCTATATCAATTGCTAGGGAAAATTTTATTAAAATGAGAGCGAGGATTCAGGGGCTAGGGGTTTGGCGGTTGGAATTTAACGCAGAGGTGTAATGATGACTATGGGCTATAGGAACATTTTTTGGAATTTCAAACGATCTCATAGCCTATAGCTGTCATGGTAGGTTGTTAACCATGATTTGGGTGGGAGTACCGCCGATTGACATTCCCTCACCCCCTTAGCCCCCCTCTCCCGCAGAGCGAGGAGAGGGGGAACCATCAAAACAAACGCCCCTCGCCCGCCGCCGTGGGAGAGGGGTCGGGGGTGAGGGAATGAACCATTACATATAGCCTATAGCCAAACCCCACTCTGCGCCTTTGCGTTAAATTTCCCTTGATTATTTGTTAGCGCTACTTTTGCCTTTTGATTTCGGCCTTTTGACTTTACTTAAAATCCACGGCGGCGGGTTTTGAGCACGGCAATTTTGGTCGAATGATTAAACGGTGAGGGATTGGTGATTGGTTTGCTAAGCCGCGTTGTTGGGTAGCCCGTAAAATCTTCAGCGATATCAATATATTGTTCAACCTCAACGTAGCCATCGGCACAAATTTTTTCAAGCAAGGCGAGATATTCTTCGCCGCTCAAGAATAGGGCATTGTTGATTGCGATAATTGTGCCGTTGTGCTCCATCAAAGGCCGCACTCGATTGAGCACCTTAGTGTAGTTTTGGGTCAAATCGACCACCCCATGGTCGGTGGCAGCAAACATCGGCGGGTCAACAATCACACAATCGAACAACTCGTCTTTGCGTTTGAATTTATTCATGTGCAGCCAAAAATCGTCAGTTTGAAAATCGGGTTTATGAATTGGAAAGCCATTCAGGGTGTGCGAGGTTTTGGCCACATTCAAAAAGCGCCGATTACGGTCGGTTTGTACTACCCGTTTGGCTCCCGCCGCCACCGCCGCCACGCCTAAGCTTCCCGTATAGGCAAAGGTGTTGAGCACCGTTTTATCGGCCAAATTAGCCAAAATCCACTGGCGCAAGTTGCGGGTATCCAAATACAAGCTGGCATCGCGGTTCATAGTCAGATCAAGCGCGTACCAAACTCCATGCTCACGGATGCGCGTCGCCAAACTTGTGCCATAGCGCAAAACCCCATTTTGAGCTGTTTCATCATCGCTATGGCGGGTTTTGACTAAAATTGCTTCGAGCCATGGCAAGCGAGTTGGCAACCAGGCCAGCACTTGCTCAACCAAGGCCTCGCCTGCTTGGGGCGGGTCGGCATAGTTATGCACCACCGCTGTGGTCGCATACAGGTCGATCACAAGTTGCGGCTCGCCCTCAAGAAACCCATTGAACAAGCGCAAGCCTGCCTGATGGCGTTCGTCAAACAAGCTTTCACGAGCAACAATTGCCCATTCTATTCGATCAGTCAAAGTCACGACTGGCATAATTCATCCTTAATTGCTGTCAACAGATCGTTGGCGTTATGCTATTTTAACCGAAATACAATTAAGGATCGAATTGGCTCAAGCCTTGTTAAATTAAAATAGCGCAGTGGATTAACACCGCGCCATTGATCAACGGATTATAGGCTAATTGCCAAAGAGCAATTGGAATGGCAGCGTGATCAAGTAGCAGATAAATGGTACGCCAAAAATCACCAAGGCGATAATAATCGGCGTGCCTGCTCGCTTGCCCGTAGAATCAGGAATCAAGGCCCAGCCAATCAAATAGGCTAAAATCCCTGAGCCGACAAATAAGCCAAAAAACACCAGAGCAATCCGCACAATCAGCGGATCAATCCCGAAATAGCGGGCGATCCCAGCACAAACGCCAGCAAGAACCCGGCCTTCATTTGGTCGAACAAGTTGACGTGATTGATACGACATTTGTAGCTCCTAACACACGAGAACGTTTTAATTTTATACTATTGCCGCGCTTATGGCGAATGACGTGGCTGTAAGACGTAATGACCCTAGCAAAAGTTTCAGATGCCTAGACAAAGGAGTCAGCCTGTGGCAACACCTGCCAAACGCTCATTGCGTGATCGTCCACCCCTTCAGCGTTGGTTTATTCTGTTTTTGCGCTTCTTGTTAATTGTTGTGCTCTTGCTGCTGTTGGCCAGCGGCGGCGGCTATCTCTATTTGCGCCGCTCGTTGCCAACCACTGCAGGAACCCTGACCCTCGCTGGCCTCGCGGCTCCCGTCGATGTGTTGCGCGATCAATATGGCGTGCCGCATATCTACGCCCAAAGCGAAACCGATGCCCTGATGGCCTTGGGCTATGTTCATGCTCAAGATCGGCTGTGGCAAATGGAGTTTCAACGCCGCATCGCCCGTGGTACGCTCTCCGAAGCTTTGGGCGAAACCACGGTCGAAACCGACCGCTTTTTGCGCACGCTTGGGGTTTATCGCGCTGCTGAAAGTGCTTACGTAGCGCTCGATCCGGCTGCTAAAACGATTGTTGATGCCTATGTTAGTGGTATCAACGCTTTTCTGGCTGAGCACAGCGGCGGCGAACTTTCGCCTGAGTTCACTTTAGTTGGGGTCGAGCCGGAGCCATGGGTCGGCGCTGATGTGCTGGGCTGGGCCAAAATGATGTCGTGGGATTTGGGCGGTAATTATTCGACCGAATTGCTGACCATGGAATTGGTTGCCAAATTGGGCAGCGAAAAAACCAAAGATCTTGTGCCCCACTATCCGAGCGATGGCCCGCTGATTGTGCCAAATCCCAGCGGTGGTAGCCAAGCTGAGCAATTGTTGGCATTAAGTCGGCGAGTTGAGCAAGGCCTAGGCATCGGTGGTGGCAATATTGCTGGTGTTGGCTCGAACAATTGGGTGATCGGCCCGAGCAAATCAGCCACAGGCAAACCCTTATTGGCCGACGACCCGCACTTGAGCTTTCGCACGCCCTCAATTTGGTATATGGCCGAGGTCGAAGGTGGCGATCTGCACTCGGTTGGTGCGACGATTCCCGGGTTGCCTGGGGTGATTGTTGGCCACAACCAACGGATTGCGTGGGGCGTGACCAATACTGGCCCTGACGTTCAAGATTTGTATCGCGAAACCCTCGACCCAACTGGCACTCAAGCCATGTTCAAGGGCAGTTACGAACCACTGACGATTATTAGCGATACGATTCGGGTCAAAGATAAAGGCAATCTGCCGCTGACGATTCGGGTTAGTCGCCATGGGCCATTGATTTCTGATGCGCTGAATGCCAATAACGCCGACGACCCCGATGCGCCGCAACGTGAAGCCTTGGCCTTTCGCTGGACAGCGCTCGACCAAACTGATAACACCATCAATGCCTATTTGGCGATTAACAAAGCCCAAAATTGGCAAGAATTTCAGGCTGGTTTAGAAAGTTATGTTGCGCCAGTTCAGAATTTTGTCTTTGCTGATGTTGATGGCAATATTGGCTATATGGCACCTGGCCATATTCCAATTCGTGCCAATGGTGATGGCACAATGCCGGCTGATGGGGCTTCGGGCGACTACGAATGGACGGGCTTTATTCCATTTGAGCAATTGCCCCAAAGCTATAACCCGCCTCAAGGCTATATTGCGACGGCGAATAATAAAGTTGTGGCCGATAGTTACCCGTATTTTCTCAGCCACGAGTGGGCCACACCATTTCGCGCCCAACGCATTACCAAGTTGATTGAGGCCAAACCAACGTTAACTATGGACGATATGGCCGCGATTCAGGCCGATGTGCATTCGACCTATGCCGAGGAATTATTGCCAGTTCTGCTAAATTTGGTGCAACCAACCAGCGATCAACAGCGCCAAGCCATCGCCATGCTGCAAAATTGGAACTACAGCACCGCAGGCGATCAACCAGCCGCCAGCATTTTCGAAGCTTGGACCTATTATTTGACCGTGCCGATGGTTGGCGACGAATTGGGCGAACGTTTGCTTGAAACCTATGGTCAGCGCCGCCAACTGATCGATTTGGCGATTCCAGCGATGTTGCAAGACCCCAACAACTCTTGGTGTGACGACGTTACCACGACTAGCAGCACTGAAAACTGCAATGCAATTGTGACCCAAGCGCTTGATGTGGCACTCAAAGATTTAAGCTTCCGCATGCAAGATAAACCGATGGAGCAATGGCGTTGGGGCACAATTCACCTTGCCTTGTTCCCGCATAACCCGCTTGATGCGATTGGGCCGTTGCGGGGCTTTTTCAGCAAAGCAATTGAAAGTGCTGGCGATGGTAGCACGGTTAATGTTGGCCATGTTGCCGATGGCGAGCCATTTGATCAAGATCGTGGGCCAATTTATCGGCATATTGTTGATTTAGGCGATTTTGCCAATAGCCGCATGATCAATGCACCTGGCCAAGCAGGCCATTTTCTATCGCCGCACTACGATGATCTGCTCGAACGCTGGCAAAAAGTCGAATACATTCCTATGACCTATGGCCGCGCCGCAGTCAGCGCTGGCGAGGTGGAGATGTTACAATTACAACCCTAGGACATAAAGGAAGGTTTTCGCATGCCCTCACCCCAGCCCCTCTCCCACTGCGGCGGGCGAGGGGAGTTACACCCTTCATGCTACGGTGGTTCCCCCTTGTTTAATCGGCGGGAATGGGGCTAGGGGTTACTTTCAAGGATAGGTTTTCGCTGTGAACCACGGCAATGTTGGTTCATCAATGAATGCATAATTGCCTCTGATTGTCCTTGAGGGGGTGCAGAGGGATTAAAGCCCCCTGCGTCTCCCGCCTTGAG
>NZ_DOPT01000029.1:72365-74477 GCF_003512625.1 Herpetosiphon sp.
GATTAAAGCCCCCTGCGTCTCCCGCCTTGAGGCGGGACGGAAGGGTGGTAATCCGCAATGATGGTTAAAACCTACCCTTATAAGGCTAAAGGATGAGGGCATGTTGGAACTAGGTATTAACTCAATAAGCCAGTACACATAATGTACAGGCTACTGGTAGTTGTTGCCAGTAGCCAGCAAATTCATGGAAGGTATGGATGAGACGAGTTTTTTGTTGGTTAGGATGTTTATTAATTGGATTAAGCTTCGTGCCGAGCCATACCAGCACGGTTGCGGCCACGTATCAAGTGCAAGCCGAGTTTCAACAATTTTGGCAGGCGAACGGCGGCGCAGCAATCTTTGGTCAACCAATAAGCGAAGCGCTGTGGTTCGATAGTCAGTTGGTACAATATTTCGAAAACCAACGCTTGCACTTGGTCAACAATCAAGTTGTGCCCGCCAAGCTTGGGCTAGAGCTATTTCAGGCCAGCCGCCGAACCTGGCAAAACCAACGCCAACATCTGCCAACTAGCCAGTGTTTGCGGGTTGAAACAACCGAACGCTCAATCTGCGAGCCGTTTCGTCGCTACTGGCAAGCCAATGGCGAGGCCAGTCGTTTGGGCAACCCCATCACTGAAACGGTCAGCGAGACTAATCCATTAACTGGTCAGCAACAAATTATGCAATATTTTGAGCAGCAATTGCTGATCAGCACCAACCAACAAATTATGCTCAGCCCACTTGGACGGTGGCAGGCCGATTGGCTGCTGAATGGCACACGCCAAGCCAGCCCAATTCGTGCCAATTTAACTGGCCCAAGCCAACCACTCAAGCCACTCGACCAATTTGAAATTCAAATTGATGCTGGCAACTATAACGGCGCAGCCAACCTACGCATCTTTGATAGTGCTGGCCAACTTGAAACCAGCCAAACCCTAAACCTCACAGGCCAAAGCCAAACCCTCGCATTCCAAGCCCAAGGCGCGTTAGGCCAGCATTACGCCGTCTTATTGATCGATGGCAAGGTGGCGGCGATCAACAGCAGCATCTATCAACTTGAGGCGACCACCAGCCTTCAAACTGGAGTTGCGGCCTACGATACGCTGCCCAACAAAGTGCGTAGCTTTTTGCGCAACGACCTATCGATCTATCAATATCAAGGCTACACGATTCGCGGCTATCGTTCGCCCGATAGCTACCTGATTTGGCTGCGTGATCATGTTCATCAAGGCTTGGGCTATCGCTATTTTGAGCAAGATATGACCAGCACGCTAGATTATTTTCGGCGTGAGCAAAAGCCCAATGGAGCCTTCGACGACTATTTTGCAATGCTTGGCGGCGCACCAGTCCAAGGCCGTACCGCTGTCGAGGCTGATTTAGAATATTTATTTGTGCAGGGCGTGCATCAAGCCTGGCAAGCCACTGGCGATACTAGTTGGATGCTTGAGCAAAAACCTGCCATGCTACGCGGCATCAACTATAGCCTGAGCGATCCACAGCGCTGGAATCCCACCCTGCGTCTAATTCGCCGCCCCTATACGATTGACACATGGGATTTTGAATATGGTGGGCCGACGATTGCCCCTGATGGCAAAACCTCGCCACGCCATTGGATCGACGAAAAAACCCGCTTTGGAATTATGCACGGCGATAATACGGGCATGGCTCATGGCTTGTATTTGCTGAGCAAACTTGAACTAACTCAAGCAAATTTTGAGCAAGCTACTCAATGGCTGGTTCGTTCGCAACAACTAACCAAGCAGCTGAATCAGGTTGCGTGGAACGGCAAATTCTACACCCACAATGTTTTAGAGCAGCCTTTCGATATTCCTGAACTCGATGAGGCTCGCCAACTGTCGCTCTCCAACTCGTATGCGCTCAATCGCTATGGCATGGAAGCCAGCAAGGCCTTGGCAATCATCGACGAATATTATCAGCGGCGGGTGGCTGATTCTAGCAGTCTTTCCTCAGAATGGTTCAGCATCGACCCGCCATTTCCTGCCGAGAGTTTTGGCACATTGCCAGGCTGGGGCAACGTGCCTGGCGAATATGTTAATGGTGGGCGGATGCCGCTAGTTGGCGGCGAATTAGCTCGTGGCGCATTTCGTTGGGGCCAGCCAGCCTATGGCTTTG